>CAIVPM010000001.1 GCA_903907815.1 uncultured Chitinophagaceae bacterium
AGCAGGATGATCCATACCAAAAGTTACTATGAATAAATTCTTATCAGGAATACCTGCTTTGATAAAGTAATCGTAACAAGTTTGAGATCTGTTTCTACCTAATCTTACGTTGTAATCATGATTACCCTTACCATCTGTATTACCTTGAATTTCGATAGTTAAAGTGCTGTCAGCCTTCAAACGCTCAACCATACTATTCATTTGCAGTTTACCTAAGTCTGTAAGAATGGTACTATCAAATCCGAAGTAAATAATAATATCAGGTTTTGGAGGTCGGATTTTTGCAATATGTAAACTTGGAAGTTCAAATACATCTGCATCAAGTTCTTCTAAATGACTCATACCAGTAAAGTTAGCCTGATCATTGCGGTATCCTTCTTTAGATGCATAAAGATTTAAAGAAGAAACTTCTTTAGTCTTAAATAAGTAGTTCCCAGTTTCAGTGGTACTCAAACTATATAATTGTTTGCCACTAACTGAATCGAAGATACTAACCTTAGCATTTGCCAAAGGTTCATTAGTTAAAGAATCAAGCACTATACCTGCAAAAGTTTTAGCAACAATTTCTTTATGTAAACTATAAATCTGAGGGCAACATACATCGCCTTTATCAGAACTAAAGTAAGCATTATCTAATAAAGGAGCATTTTCCTGACTTGTAAAATCAATTTCATCTTTTGATGAGTTTGTTGGATAACCAAGATTAGAAGGAGCAGTCCAGCTTCCACCGATAGTTCCGTGAGAACGGTATAAATCGAAACCACCCATACCTACTCTACCATTGGAAGAAAATACCAATGTATTAGTTGAATTATGATAGAATGGCGCTTCATCATCAGAAACGGTATTCACTATATCACCTAAATTGAAAGCATCCAATACATACGCATCTCTACCTAACTGAGCATACCATAAATCAAATCCACCCTGACCACCTGGTCTGTCGGAAGAGAATAACAGGTATTTACCATCGCTGGTAACAAAAGGTTGTTTAGCATTATACCCAGCAATATTGATAGTTTTACCAAGTTTCTTAGGCTCGCTCCAGGCATTGTTCTTGAATTCAGAAACACATATATAATATTTTTTCTTTCCTTTTACCAGTTGCTGAATTTCGAAGAACATCTTCTTACCATCAGGGGTAACAGAAGAAGCTCCTTTGTGCATATTAAACGTATCGTTTGCAAAAGAAACTCTTACTGGGTTTTCAATTTTACCTTTATTGTACGCAGCAGCATAAATATGGTTGTAAACAGCAGGGTGTTTTTTACCTAATCCTACTAAATCAACACTATCAAGGCGTGAAGATGTAAAATAAAATGTTTGTTTAGCTAAAGCAAGAGAAGGCGAATTAGTAGCTCCCACCAGGTTAATAGTAGCAGTATCTAATTTACGAACAGTATAAGATGCTGAATCTTTTCTGGATGTCAACTTCACAACACTCTTTAAATTTTCTAATTCTCTCAAAGCAGATTTCTTATATAAATCATCCGATTTATAGGAAGAAAGAAACTGATTAAAATAAGTTTCTGATTCCTTATACTTTTTATTAGCACGAAGACAAACTGCATACCAGAATTTATTGAGCGGATAACTGATTTTAGAAGAATCAACAGACTTCTTATAAAACACCTCTGCTTTTTCAAAATTATTGTAAAATCTATAACTCTCCGCTAATTTATAAATCACTTCATCTCTTTTGTAAACAGTAGTAGCCACAACAGGCTTTTTACCTACCAGATGAGCATGACCGTAAGGAGTATTAACCTGAACTTTATCAAGAGTTGCCTTGTTTGCCCCTAAAGCTTTTTCGTAACAGGTAGCTGCCTGAAAATAATTGCCTTCTGCATAATATTTATTGCCATCTGCTAACACATTTTGAGCATTTACGCCTGTATAAGAGATAACTAAGAATGTTATAGCTAAATAAAACTTATTCATATTATTATTTAGATGTAATAGAAATTTTTGTATTAAGATTTATGGTTTAGATTCTTGGACATTTGAAGTAACCAGGATCAAATGTTCTCTTTCTCTTCATCAGATAAGACATAGAAAGTTCAAAACTATTTGCTTTTGAACCAGCATACTGACCTAATGAAGTAGAGTTTACATCATAGCTTAAACCAACAGTGAAATTGTTGTAATAAAAACCAACAAACGGCGCTAATGCATCATTGAAACGACAGTTAGCACCAAATAGAACATCAGTTGTTTCGTTCGCCTTCAATTCACCATAAATACCCAGCATAGTTTCAGTAGCAGAACCTTGTTTCATCCATAAAGCATTTGGAACAAGATTAAAGGTCTCAGAAATATTAATTCTTACACCACCATGAACAGTAAAGCGGTAAGGCACTACATAATTCTCGGTAGATTTCTTTACAAACTGATCAGTAGGTTTATTGATGTGACCTACAGAGAAACCTCCATACCAGTTAGCTTTTTTATTCATTGCAGCATCATAGTATAATACACCTGCACCAAAATCGAAATAACCACCAGAGTTAGAACTTAATGTTTCTCTGAGGGATGAATCATAATATTGAAACTTATTTGGGTCTACTTGTCTTTGAATCCAGCCAGCCTGTAAACCAAAATTAATATGCTGATCTCCATTACTACCAAATTTCACTCCTGTATACGCTACAGAAGCATAACCAGTAAAGTAATTGTATCCAGCATCACCTGCTTTTTGATTAAGGATATTAGCACCTATATTTATGTTCTTATCAGTAGTCATATCTCCTGATAATGCTACTGTAGAAAAATCACCTAAGCCATCCCATTGGCTTCTATAGTTGGCATTCACTCTGTAATCTCCATCCATGGTACCTGTAAGTGCAGGATTTAACCATAATGGATACATATAATACTGTGTAAAATGTGGGTCAACCTGTGCTTTAGATACTATGGAAATTCCAATCAGTAAAGCGACATTAACGGTTATTAAAAATTTTCTCATCTACGCTGTTTTTGCTTCAATTAATCTATTTATCTATATGAAATCTTATTTCACTAAAGTTATAGAACCCTTCTTACTGATTGATTTATTATCCTGTGTAGTAGCTTTTAAAACATACACATATACTCCAACCGGTTGTACAGTACCATTTACAGTACCATCCCATGATCCATTTACATCGCTGGTAGAATATACTAATTCACCCCACTGATTAAATATCTTGAATTCCATAGCTTTCAAAGCAGGAATTGCTTTTACTTTAATCTTGGAATTCACAGGATTACTTGCATTAATCTTTAAGAAATTAGCTACAAAAACAGTAGTAGTCAAAGGAGTTACAACAATTTTAATAGATGCAGTATCTTCACAACTTCCAGCATCAGATTTTGCTACTACTCTAATAATAATAGTGCTATCCGTTTTAAAGGTTTGAGAAGTTGCATACTGATTAATAAAGTTATCAGTAGGTAACCATGCCAATACACTATAATTAGGATTAGAAGCATTAATATTAATACTTACAGGATTTGTTTGTATGATAGTATCAGCAGGAGAACTTACTAAGCTAATAGAGAAAGTATTCACTCTGATGTTGTAACTCTTAGTTACAGAACATCCTGGAGGTAATGTCACCTTATATTCAATAGAAGTATTACCTAATTTAACAGGGGTAACAATTCCATTAGCATCAACAGTAGCAACAGAAGGATCTACAACAGACCATACACCAGTTGAAGGTGAACTGCTATAGCTATCAGTATGACCTAAACAAAGAACTGAATCTCCATTAATAGCACTAACAACTGGGTAATCAACTACAGTAACATTATATTTAGCAGAATCAGAACAGCTTCCTAAAGTAACAGTGTATTTAACAGTAGTTGTACCACCTTTAACACCTGTAACTGTACCACCAGCAACAGTTGCAATTGTATTATCTGCAATAGTCCAAACACCACCAGCAGTAGTTTCGGTTAGTGTAGTTGTATTTCCAGTACAAACAGAACCTTGTCCAGTAATTGCATTCACAACAGGTACAGTATTTACTGTAAAAGCAGATAATGAAGAATCAGAACAACCAGCAGCATTTGTAACAATGTATTTGTATGGAACAGGTCCACCAGGTTTTACATATATTACAGAACCTGAAGCAGATATTTTAAATATAGTAGTATCGGTACTAACCCATTTACCACCTGCTGTAGTATCGGTAAATGTAACAGGAGTTCCAAAACATGCACTTGCTAATCCCTTAATAGGACCTACAACTGGTGTATGATTAACAGTTACTACTGTATAAACAGAATCGAAACATCCGTTTGAAACCGGAAGTATATACTTAATAGTGTCGGTTCCTGGTTTAATAGGGGTAACAAGACCTGAATTAGAAACGTTTGCTATATTAGTGTTTAAATTAACCCAAGTACCACCAACAGAAGCATTGCTTAACTGCGTAGTATGTTTTTCACATACAGAATTACTACCTGTAATCTGTGTAACAATAGGTGCTTTTACAGTTACATTATAAAAAACAGAATCTGCACAACTACCTAAAGTATAAACATATTTTACTCTTACAACACCACTATCCTTTCCTGTAAATACACCCGTTAAAGAATCTATAGTTCCAAGTGCAGTATTATTTGAATACCATTTACCACCAGTAGTTGCATCTTTTAAAGTAATAATGTGTGTAACACAAACAGTGTTGCTACCCGTGATAGCAGGTAATGGAGGCATACCAATCTGTAAAGATTTTGTAACAGAATCGGCACAACCAAAGTAATTTACATATTTATACTTTATTATAACAGTACCAAACTTTACACCTTTTACTACTCCATTAGAATCTACAGTAGCTATAGTTGAATTATCTACTGTCCATTTACCGCCAGTAATTGAATCAGACAAATGAGCTGTATCACCTATACAAACACCAATTTTACCTTTAATAGGAGGAAGTGGATGCCCAACAACAAAGAATTTTTTAAATGTTGAAGTATCGGCACAGCCCCAAATATTTTTTGCATAGTAAATAACTGAATCCATTCCACCGGTAACACCGGTAAATATGGCCGAAGTAGTATTTAAACCCGTGACGGTAGCAACCGTAGGGTTAGTACTAACCCATTTACCACCCGTTGCTGTATTGGAAATAACCAGACTAGTACCAGCACATAAACTATCTTTTACAGAAGTAATAGGCGGTAGAATTCTAGTAGTAGATGTATCGATAAAATAATATAAAGTATCGCTACAACCAAAACCTGAAGGTGGAACCATTACCACTTCAATCTTAGATTTCCATTTTGGCATTTTACTGCCACACATAGAGATTGGAGTAATAGAGTTAGATAAGCGATTTGTATCTTGTGCTAACAATACCCCAGTAGCACTATCGTATATATAATATTTCTTAAAACCAGGAGCTGGGTTAAAGTTAAGACAAGTATCATTCTTACATAATTTAATGGTATCTCCTCTGTATGTTGTATTATCAGTAGAATCAACATCTACATAAGCATAACCAAAGTGACTACCTGGAGAACCAGTAGAAGAACCAAATGAAGGGCTACAACCAGCACTTAAAAACTGAAGAGTAATGGTATGTCCTGCCATGTTTTTAATAAAAATGGTAGAAGGAGTCCATGCTGTATAATAAACCGGATTACCACCAGACGAGTTTATTGCAGATTTTTTCCAGTTACCATAAAAGGAAGGATTAGCAATAACGGTATCAACATCTACTGTAAACTGAGCACAAGGAAGTGTAACAGTAACATCTGCAGAATCGAATGCATTTACTGCAAAGAAAGGTTTTTCCCAAGGTAAGTGACCACTACCTGGATCTTCGATACATACAGCATAATAGTATACTAACTTGAAATTATTATCATTAGCTGGTACATGAATATTGTAAGACACCCCTTGACAGACACTGGATGACAATGAATCGTATCCAAGTTTTAAGGAATGTTTACCTGAACCAAAAAATGGACAAACAACAGGAAATTTACCATAAGCATCTACCTTTTGATTGGCACTGGTAACTCTTGCATACCCTACAGCAGGAACCGTAGAAAGTATAAAACCATTTGCTGGATCAAACAGATTAATGTTGGTAGTATTATATCCTGACTGAGGTAAACTAAGGTTATTAACACTGGAAGGGTTTACACTACCCGAATGATCGGCGTATACATCCCAGTTTGTGAGGTTAAAATACTCATAACCTATGTTAGGTTGAACCTGACTATAACCCACAATTGAAAAAGTCAGTAATGCTAATGAAAGTAAAAACAATCTCATGTTATTGTATCGTTTAAATTTAAATACTAAAAGATTTATAAATCAACTATAATGTTCCACAATAAAATATCTAAAAAAAGAGTGGCTACCCCTTCAAAATAGATATTATTCAACGCGTTAAAAATAAGGGATAGATTTGAATAGCAAAAAGTATTTTAAAAAATACCCCCCTAATTGTGCATAAAATATAGTCTAACAAGGATTAAATTCGTAATAATCCATATAATAAATAGGTATAAATCGGTTGAATGTAGTTTGGGTAGGTTGTAAGAAAATGGTTCTGAAAGAATGCTAACAGTTATTTCTTTCAGAACCATTATGTATTATTATTATATAGTCATAATCTCTTTATCCTTAGCTACAAGGTGTTTTTCAACCAATGCTATATATGAATCGGTTAACTCTTGTACTTGTTTTTCAGAATCTTTTGACAAATCCTCGCTAAGACCGTCTTTTTGAAGTTTCTTGATATCTTCAATAGCTACACGACGGATGCTACGAACAGCTACCTTGGAATGTTCTCCCTCTGCAGAAGCTTTCTTTACCAGTTCCTTTCTTCTCTCCTCCGTTAACGGTGGCATAAACAAACGAATCTGGGCTCCATCGTTCTGAGGGGTAATACCAATGTTAGCTTGTAAAATAGATCTTTCTATAGGAGCAAGCATGTTCTTTTCCCATGGTTGAATACTTAGCGTTCTGGAATCTAATACACTCACATTTGCAACCTGAGCAATGGCAGTAGGTGCTCCATAGTAATCTACCATTAACCCATCCAACATATTGGGTGCTACTTTACCAGCACGAATCTTAGTTAACTCTACTTCCAGATGGCTGATTGCTTTAACCATCGACGACTTTGCTTCCTCAATTATAAACGTAACTTCTTCTAACATACTTATTTGTTTAAAACACAAAAATAAGAATTTGGACTTTAACTTAATCCCCTTAGATATTTTTTAACCCACTTATTGCAGTACTATTAGTATGCAAACAAATAAAAATCTTAACTTGCACCTCTTTTTATAAATCGAATATATGTCTGTACATAAAGAAGTTAAGAAAGTTACGACCAATACATTGCTGAAATTAAAAGCTGCCAATCAGAAGATTTCCATGCTTACTGCTTACGACTTTTCTTTTGCTGGCATTTTCGATGCTGCTGGAATAGATGTAATACTGGTGGGCGACAGTGCCAGTAATGTAATGGCTGGTCATGAAACAACTTTACCTATTACGCTCGATCAAATGATATATCATGCGCAATCTGTGGTAAGAGGGGTAAAAAGATGTCTGGTGGTGGTTGACTTACCTTTTGGAACCTATCAATCCAATAGCGATATTGCACTTGCTTCTGCTATCCGTATTATGAAGGAAACGGGTGCACATGCTTTAAAGCTGGAAGGTGGCGAGGAAATAGTAGAGAGTGTAAAGAAAATTGTAAGTGCAGGTATTCCTGTTATGGGGCATCTTGGCTTAACCCCACAAAGTATATATAAGTTTGGTACTTACAATGTAAGAGCCAACAATGAACTGGAAGCAGAGAAGCTAAAGAAAGATATATTATTACTACAGGAAGCTGGATGCTTTGCCTGTGTACTGGAGAAAATTCCGGCTGCCTTAGCTAAGGAAGTTACTGCATCGGTTTTTATTCCTACCATTGGTATTGGTGCTGGTAATGGATGTGATGGTCAGGTACTGGTAATGCACGATATGCTCGGTATTAATAATGAGTTTAATCCAAGATTCCTGCGCAAATATTTAAACATGCACGAGCAGATTACTACTGCCGTTACACAATATATAGATGATGTAAAATCGGGAGACTTTCCGAATGAGAAGGAGTCTTATTAGTTGCTGGTTGCTGGTTACAAGTTTCAAGAGTCCGCTTAATTAAACAAGTAACCAGCAACTAGAAACTTGTAACCTGTATCATTTATTTTTTCACGTTCGCTACTATCTTACAACCTGCAGCTTCAGCGGCGTTCATTACCCTGAAGAAGGAGCCCGTCATAGAAATAGTATCGGCATTTATTACCACATAAGGCGTATCGGTAAACGCTTTATTCTTAGTGGCTTCCGACATAATAATCGATTCAAGACTATCCATAGGTATCAGGTGTTGCCCCATGTATATCTTGTTTTCTTTATCTATAGATATTACAATATTCTGCTTAGCCTTGCTATCGCTTTTTCCTTGCGGATTAGTTACCTTTTTTACATTAGGATTAGCCAACGTAGATACGATAAGAAAGAATAATAACAGGATAAACAGGATGTCGTTTAAGGCACCTGTATGCAGCTCCGGATGTTTTCTTAATCTCTTTCTGATATTCATAAAACTACTTTGTAGGTGCTTGTAAAATATCGATGAAGTCTGCACTGGCAGCTTCCATTTTATAGGCCGTTTTATCCATCTGACTGGATAAGTAATTATGTCCAATATAAGCCATCAATCCTACTATAAGACCAGTAGCACTGGTAATCATTTTTACATAAATACCCCCTGCTATTACGTTCAGGGTAACTTCTCCTGTAGAGGAAATGCCATAGAACAATTGTACCATACCTATAATAGTACCCAGAAAACCAAACATAGGAGCAATACCGGAAATAAGCGATAATACGTTCAGGTTTCTTTCCATATTATACATCTCCAGTTTACCCACATTTTCCATACTCTTTTCAATGGCATCAATTGGCTTACCTATTCTTTGCAAACCTTTATCAATCATTCTGGCAACAGCATTGTTGGTATTTTTCGATAAGTTTCTCGCAGCATTTATATTGCCGGTAACTATATTATCTTTAATGATACTCATAAAGTTCTCATCAATCTTTCCTGCTTTATTAATAGCAAAGAAACGTTCGAAGAAAAAGAAGATAGCCAATGCCAGCAGCAGGTAAAGAGGATACATTATCCATCCACCTTTTTGCAATAAATCCAACATAGATATTTTTTCCACTATAGGGGTTACCGTATTGGCAACTTGAATAAAATAAGTCATAGTATGATGTTTATACGTGTGCTAAAATAATTGCATCACAAATCAATTACTAAACTGTGAATAAAAACATTAGGGGTAGGTTAATTATGAAACCTTTTGCATAAATAAATCATAATGGATTGAAGGATTTCGCAAAAAGGAGATTTATAGTGGTGTTATATTGGAATAGGCTTGAAATCATATTGCGCGTTTGTTTTGCAATTATGTTTACATTTGGTGAATTAAAATATTGTAATTATGTTGGCAGTAGTAGGAATATATCAAAATGGCTATGTAAAACTTGACAAAGAATATACTTCAAACAATCCTGTTAAGGTAATAGTAACTTTTTTAGAGGAAATTCAAAATCAATCAGAAGCAAGTCTAACTTTATCTGACTTCTCCTTTTCTAAAAGTCAACAAATATTAGCAAATTACAAAGGTTCATTAAGCGATACCGTTATAGAAGAAAGGAGAAAAGATCTATGAAAATTTTCATTGACACATCTTCCTTATTTAAATTGTATCACAGAGAAGCAGATACAGAAATTATTGAAAACATATTCTCTAGATTAAAAGTTACCAATATTTATCTTTCTGAGATAACTAAAATAGAATTTGCTTCTACAATCTGGAAAAAAGTAAGAACGAAAGAAATAACTGAACTTGATGCAAAGACGACCTTAGATTTGTTTGAGACAGACTGCATAAAATATACTTTTATATCTACCAATAGTATAATATTAGAACAAGCAAGGGTATTAACATCAAAGTATGGAATAAATGGATTAAGAACTTTAGATAGTATTCAGCTTTCAAGTGCAATTACTTTGAAATCAGCAATTGATTTATACATTACTTCCGATAAGTTATTGAAAACTTTTTTCGAAACAGAAGGGCTAGCTACATCATTACCAAGCAATTAATAATCAGTAAAATACTTATTAAGGATACCTTATTCAAATTTGAATGTTGTTTTATACCAACATAAAACTGTAAACATATTTCGTGATCAATAGCAGCAAATTATCCCTACGATATTTTACTCCACAAGGTTTTTCCTTTCTTCGATTGCAGGTATTGTTTCAGCTGACTGTTATCGGGATTAATCAGTTCAGGATCATGTTCCAGTATATATTCTGCAGCACGCTTTGCATTTTCTAAAATAACTTTATCATTTACCAGCGATGCCAGTTTAAAGTTGAGTGCCCCACTTTGCCGGGTGCCTTCTATATCGCCAGGGCCTCTTAGTTCCAGATCTTTTTCGGCTATTATAAAACCATCGTTGGTAGCACACATGGTTTTTATTCGCTCCCTTGCTTCGTTGCCCAGCTTGCTACCGGTAAGTAATATGCAATAACTCTTCTCGTTGCCACGCCCTACCCTGCCCCTCAGCTGATGTAATTGCGACAAGCCAAACTTCTCTGCACTTTCTATCACCATCACAGAAGCGTTTGGAACGTTTACCCCTACTTCTATTACCGTAGTACTCACCAGTATCTGCGCCTCGCCACTTACAAAGCGTTGCATGTTGGTATCCTTTAATACATTGGCTTGTTTGCCATGCACCATCCCTATAGTATATAGGTGTTCAGGAAAGAAAGACTTAACCTGCTCGTAGCCCCGCATTAAATCTTCGTATACCAGCTTCTCGCTTTCTTCTATCAATGGGTATATATAATATGCTTGTCGCCCCTTGGTAATTTCTTCTTTTACAAAGTCCATTACGGAGGCTCTTTTTTCATCGAATCTATGCACTGTAGTAATAGGAATACGGCCAGGTGGCAGTTCATCCATAATACTATAATCCAGATCGCCATAGGCCGTCATAGCAAGGGTTCTTGGTATAGGTGTAGCAGTCATCACCAGCACATGCGGAGGTATAGTAGCCTTCTGCCACATCTTAGCTCTTTGTTCTACCCCAAACCTATGTTGTTCATCTACTATTACCAGTCCAAGGTTTTTAAATATCACAGGGTCTTCTATTACCGCATGCGTACCTACCAGTATATGCAATGTTCCATCGGCCAACTCCTGCAGCAGTTCTCTGCGAGCCTTGGTTTTAGTAGTGCCTGTTAATATTTTTACAGTCACGGGCATATCTTTCAATAGCTCCGTTAAGCCATTATAATGTTGCTGTGCCAGTATTTCGGTAGGCGCCATCATACAACTCTGATACCCATTATCTGCAGCCAGAATCATGGATAAAAGAGCAACAATTGTTTTACCACTACCCACATCGCCCTGCAGCAATCTATTCATTTGTTTACCACGGGCAGTATCGGTTCTTATTTCTTTCAATACCCTTTTCTGTGCGTTCGTCAACTCGAAAGGAAGGTACTTATTATAGAAGGTATTAAACCAGTCGCCCACCTTTTCAAACATCACTCCCCTACTACTCTGATGGCGTTGCAGCTTTATCAACTGCATTCTTATCTGAGCAATAAAAAGCTCTTCGAATTTCAGTCTTTCCAGCGCCTTTTCATATACCTCCGGTGAAGCAGGAAAGTGTATGGATTTATAAGCATTAAACCGATCAGTAAAATGATATTTCGTACGGACATTTTCGGGGATATTCTCTACAATATCTTTAGGCGATAACTGTGCCATGAGCCCCATCATTACCTTGCCTATCTGACGTCCATTAAGCGATCGGGATTTAAGCTTTTCGGTAGTAGGGTAAACAGGTTCAAGATAACTTTTCCCTGCAGGCTCATTGGCAAACAATTCTATTTCGGGATGTACAATCTGTGGCTTACCATTAAAGAAACTAACCTTACCAAATACGAGGTATTTAAACTTGGTATTTAATTGTTTTTCTACCCAGGTAACGCCCTGAAACCAGGCAAGTTCTATAGTGCCTGTATCGTCCTGAACATGGGCAATTAATCGCTTGGTATATTTCTCACCATACACTTCCGCATCGGTTAGTATACCAGCAATTTGAATATAATCTGTATCGGGAGTAATATCGGCTATTTTAGCAACCTTTGTTTTATCTACATGTCGGAAAGGGAAATGTTCCAGCAGATCGGCGAAGGTAAAAATATTCAGTTCCTTCTTTAGCAGTTCGGCACGCTGCGGCCCTATCCCTTTCAGGTATTCTATTGGCGAAAATAATATGTTGGCAGTTGCAGCTATAACAATTGTTTATGGGGTCAAA
>CAIVPM010000002.1 GCA_903907815.1 uncultured Chitinophagaceae bacterium
AGCTATTGGAGGGATTTTAAGTTTTTGTACTAATACACTATTTCTATTAACTATCTGCGATAATAAAGGAAATGTTGCTCCAGATAAAACGGATAAAACAACTGTACTACCAAAAAGTATTAATGAAAAACAAACAAATTTAATAGCTACCCTTTTTAATGTATTGTATTTAGTTGATATAGTTAATAGAAATGCTATACAGGTAAATGCATATCCCAATGAAGCCGCAGCAACCATGGGGGTGGTGCCATAACAAAATATGTTTAATAATAAAGGTGAATAAAGGTGGCCAATAAAAATACAGGATGAAATAAAGAGTACTATAAACATCAGCATTTTACTAAGCTTTCTTAATCGCTCTTGTAGTAAAATATTTTGCGTCATCAAGTTGTTGTTTGTATGGATAATTAGAAATTAAATATGATTATTTTAATGAACATATTTAATATATTCTCCAAATTTAATCAGTATTTATATTGCTGTATTAAAAATTGTTTTTTTAATTAAAATAATTTATTCAAAATATCTGCCTGTGCAGTTCTAAAAAGTATTCAATAATAATTCACTAATACTATTGGCATTAAAATTTTACATTTGCCCGAACGCACAATAATTTGAACATGAAAAAAGCTGTATTCATTCTTTTAATACTTTCTTCCATTATGACTTCTTCCTGTATTTTAAATAATATAAATCAGCACAATGCTGATAATAAAGAACTGGCAATCCTGTTTGATAATTATTACGAGGATAGGATGAAATTATTTCCTCTGGAAGCTACTCAGAATGGCGATAACCGCTATAACGATAAATTGTATGCCGACTTTACCGATACTTATCGCGCTCAGCTAAAAGAATTTTATACCAACTACCTTGCTTACATCAATCATTATGATAGGGAGCAGCTGAATGAAAATGATAAAATAAGTTTCGACGTATTTAAACGCGAAATGGAAATGAACCTGCAAGGACTTCAGTTTCATCAGAACTACATGGTATTCGACCAGTTTGAAGGGTTGCCTTTGTTTATTGGACAAATGGCCAGTGGCGATGGAATTCAACCTTTTAAAACGGCAAAAGATTACGATAACTGGTTACAGAGAATGAAAGGATTTTCTGTTTGGGCCGATAGTGCAATTGTTTACTTTAAAAAGGGCATGGAATCTAAATATGTGTTGCCAAAATCGCTGGTAGTTAAAATGATTCCACAGATGAAAGACATGGCAAATGACACTATTGAAAAACACCTGTTTTATTCTCCGATAAACAAATTCCCAAAAGATATTACCGAAGCCGATAAACAAAGACTGACTGCAGCTTTTAAAGAATCTATTAAAGTAAATATAGTTCCTGCTTATAAGAAATTGTACGAATTTTTAAGCAACGAATATTTACCTAAAGCAAGAGCTACATCTGGTATCAACGATATTCCGGATGGTAAGGCTTATTACAATTATTTAGTAAAAAGCTGGACTACCACAAACAAGACTCCTGAAGAAATTTATCAGACAGGGTTAAGTGAGGTGAAACGTATAAGAACGGAGATGGAAAAGACCCGCGATGCTGTTGGTTTTAAAGGCTCGCTGAAAGAATTCTTTGAGTATGTAAAAACAGATAAGGAATTGATGCCTTACAAAACACCCGAAGAAATATTGAATGCTTTTAGAAATATTCAGAAAACCATCGATCCAAACTTAAAGAAGATGTTTGGAGTAACGCCTAAAACTAAGTTCGAGATTAGACAGACAGAAGCTTTCAGGGCTGCAAGTGGCAGTGCGGAATACAATCAGGGAAGTGCTGATGGTAGCCGTCCGGGTATTTTCTATATTCCTATTATTGATGCTACTAAATTCAACATTACCAGTGGAATGGAAAGTCTATTCTTGCACGAAGCTATTCCTGGGCACCATTATCAGGTATCGTTGCAACAAGAAAATGATAAGTTGCCAAAGTTCCGTCGTTTTTGCTGGTATGGAGCTTATGGAGAAGGATGGGCTTTGTATTGCGAAAGTCTGGGTAAAGAGTTGGGGCTTTATACCAATCCATATCAGTACATGGGTGCTTTGGGCGATGAAATGCTAAGAGCAGTTAGGCTTGTTGTGGATGTATCGCTTCATACCGGTACCATGACGCGTGAGCAGGCTATTGCTTATATGATGGAAAATCAAGCCACTACTATCGAGGAAGCTACTGCTGCTATAGAACGTTATATGGCTATTCCTGCACAAGCTTTAAGTTATAAAATTGGGGCATTGAAACTGAGAGAATTAAGAGAAAAATACCATACTAAACTGGGCAATAAATTCTCTTTAAGTAATTTCCACGACGAACTGTTGAAAGATGGTTGTCTACCATTGGAAACGTTAGAAAAAAAGATGGATGCATGGGCGGAGAAGCAATAATCTGATAATATAATATTAGGTTGATTTGATAATGAATTCAGAGGAATTTTGAAATCGTCATCCTTATTGTATTGTAATCCTTTTTCTTCAAAAACAACCTGAAATGGGTTAGTTCCAGTAAGTTGTATTTAAAAAGGCTGAGACTCTACGTCTGGGATGACAGTTTCAAAAAATAAACGACACCCAATATAGATTGGGTGACAGTTTCAAAAAATAATTAACACCCAATGTAGATTGTATGACAGTTTCAAAAAATAACTGACACCCAATGTAGATTGGGTGACAGTTTCAAAAAATAATTGACACCCAATTTAGATTGTATGACAGTTTCAAAAAATAAACGTCACCCAATGAAGATTGGGTGACAATTTCAAAAAATAACTGGCATAATAACAGAATTGTGTAATGGGTTAAAAAAAACAATATTATACAATTCAATTACACCCTGATTACAGATAACGAATGACCTGAAATAATGATAATTATGAAGGGAATTATTCCTTAGATATTACTATTTAAGAGTTACTTTTCATTTTATTGATCTAAAACAGTTCAATTTATGCACAATTTCTATCCTATTTAATCGGATTTGTTATACTTTACTGACATAGGGACATATTTTATTGGGTAACTATATATTTGCGATTATCAGCTATTAGTATAAATATAACTGCAATAATGTTCAAATTGATGATTACAACAATACTCTCTGTTTTATTACTTTCCTGTAGTGGCCACAAGACCGATGCACCAAAGCAAACTAAAACAGATTCTCCATATACTTTTCCTTCACTTTCCAATAAAGCTAAGGCGTATTACGGTGCTGAAGTGGAAGATAAATACCATAAAATATTTGGTAAATCAAACTTCAATGGTAGCATACTGGTAGCAAAGAATGGTGAAGTGGTTTTTGAAGACTATAAAGGTATTTATAACTACAAAACTAAAGCGCCTATTACGGAAACTACTCCGTTTCACTTAGCATCTATTTCTAAAACTTTCACAGCAATGGCTATCCT
>CAIVPM010000003.1 GCA_903907815.1 uncultured Chitinophagaceae bacterium
ATTCCTATACGAATAGAATTTCCTGAATGAGGTAAACACAAAGAAATAAGTTCTTTTGCAATGATTTTGGTAGAAACTGTCATATATATTTCGGGTGCAATATAATGTCTGTTATATTTAAGTAAAGAATTTTTTATAATATACGTACATAAATGTGTCAATTATGTAAATAATAGAGATAATTATATAAAGGTTGAATAATAAATTCATAGAACTTTGCGTTTTTAAGAATTGGTGTTAATTAAGCTAACTTTATAATAAAATTTGTCAGTTTAGCCCAATACCAATATTTTTGTTAACTATTAAAAGACTAAAAAGCTATGGCAAGTAAAAAAATTACACTACTTACAGCATTATTTACAACCTTAACCGTTTGTACTTTTGCTCAGCAATCTGCAAACAAGGATTGGGGTTGGAATTGGAAAGACAGTTCGAAAGTTCCTACCAAGAGAATTCCACAATTTAATGAATTCCTACATAATCAGTTTCCTTATCCAGCAAAACCAAGAGATCAATTTGAAGTTGGTTTAGATTTTGGATATGCGTACATGTTCAGTGATCTTGATACAAGATTTGGAGATTTTGGAGGTGGTGAATTAGCAAATATTGGAGGGGGTATACATGTTAGAAAATCTTTATCTCCTACATGGTCTGTAAGAGCTGCATATACAGGAGCAATAACTTATGGTTTAGATTATCGTCCAAGAAATGTGGTTTTAAATCAACCAAACATGGGTTATGCTTATGCAAATCCTTGGCAATGGTATTATGTAGACAATGTAAAACATACTGCAAACAATGCTAAGAACTTAATGTATTTTGCTAATTTTAGAAATAGAATGCATGCTTTATCATTAGACATGATTTATTCTTTAAATACTTTAGACTTCTTTAGAGCTAACCCTAAATGGAATTTATATGTATTTGGTGGATATTCTGCTACTATTTCTGATGTAGATGTTGATGCATTAGATGCTAATGGAAATCCTTACCTTTGGTCAACAAGTCCATTAACTGCTCAACAAACTGCTCAAGGCTACCATTATATTAATACATTGACAACTAGAGGTGATATTAGAAAGCAACTTAGAGATGTAATGGATAATAAATATGAAAGTAATGCTGCAACCGATTATGGCCACAGAGCAAATTACAATTTGTTTCATAATAATCAACTAATTCGTCATGCTGTAGACTTTGGTGGTGGTTTTTCTTATAAACTTAATGACAAATACAACATTGGTTTAGAACAAAAGTTCTTTTATGCTTGGGAAGATCAGTGGGATGGTGTTAGAGAGAAAAATAATAATGACATGATTGGTTTGACCACTTTTCATTTAAATAGAAACTTTGGTAATACTGCTAAGAAAGTACAACCTTTATGGTGGATTAATCCAATGAACTATATCTACAATGAATTAAATGTTCCTGCTCACATTAAAATACCTACTCCAAAATTACCAGATGCTGATGGCGATGGTATAATTGATCAATTTGATCTTGAGCCAAATACTCCAGCTGGTGCTGCTGTTGATGCAAGAGGTAGAGCAATAGATTCTGACGGTGATGGTGTTCCTGATTATAAGGATAAAGAATTACTTACTCCTCAAAAATGTTTCCCTGTAAATGCTGATGGAGTTGGTGTATGCCCTGAATCACCTTGTTGCACTAAAATTGATGCTTTACAAAGTGAATTAGATAGCTTGAAAAAAAATGGTATTAAAGGTACTGGTACTGAAAAATTTGAAGACTTACCAAGTATCCAATTCAAGAATGGTGCTAAAATATCTAAAGAAGCATCTAAGTTATTAGAAGCAATTGCTGAGAAAATGAAAGCTAATCCTAACTATAAAGTAAAGGTTATTGGACATCCTTTAGCAAATAAAGTTTCTCAACAAAGAACTTGGGAAAAAGTAA
>CAIVPM010000004.1 GCA_903907815.1 uncultured Chitinophagaceae bacterium
CATTGCATTTTTGTTGCCAAAGCACCCTGCCTTCTATATCGCTAATGGATATATTCCATTTGCCTGTTGTAGGTAATTCAATATTTATATTTCCTTTAGTAGGGTTAGGATATGCTTTTATATCTTTTTGCAAATCATTAGTAATATTTTTATTGATAGGTATCTTTTTCCTTTCTTCTACACTATTGCTATTTCCGCAATTATTACTAAATACTATATGTTGGTTAGTAATTCGATTGTAAAGGTTTCTGGCCCAATATACTACCGTACCATTCATTATAGGGCAGCTAAGTGCCATAGCATATATATTAGCGGTATCTTGTGCAGTTAAAGTATTGCCCAGCCCTATTTCGGCTATCCAATTGTAGTATTGGTAAGAATTACTGTCAGCTTTATTGTCAGGCTCCCACATCCCCAATACAATAGCTGCCGATTGTGCATCGCCCTTACTTATCAAATCGCCCACAAAAGCATTAAACCAATGGCTACTTGCCGATGTTCCTTGTTGCATAAAGCTTTGCAATATAGTACTGTTGCTCAGCATTATAGTATCTACCAGCAAACTACTGTACAATTGTTGTTGCATCACTGCCATTGTAGCAATACTATCTGTGGTAGGTATACCTATTCCAGCAGTTGCAATAGTTTCATAGGTAGCAATCAAATTTTTTATACTGTCCGATAATGTAGGTATAGCCCTATCATATTTAAAATGGTTACTCCCTGCTTTACGCCAATTACCATCACAGTCATTACCTACACACCATACTTTTTCAGTATTACATAAAGGATTCGTTACATATACAAGTCCACCATTTATATTATTTGAATAAGGAGTCGTAGTATTAATTCCTATTGAATAATTAGAAGGGTCGTAATTTAATGAATTACTCCTAATATAAAAAGGACTATTACTTGGTGAAGTAAGATTTGCTGTAACTATTTCACCAGCCCAAGGTGTACTACCCCAATCGTTATCTGCAGGTATACCAGATGTACCTTGTGCTCCTAATATGGCATTATTATCCATGTACAATCCATATAGGTTATTACTGTTAAAGGTATTTGACAAACAATAAGACCTTAAACATAATCCAGAAAAATATATTCCCTTATTTAAGTTGCTTACAGTATTGCACCTTAAATCGGCGCCTTGGTTTTGGCTTATATATATTCCAGTTTCTTTTCCTGTATTGTTAGTTTGATAATCTCCTGTAATAGTATTAGTAAATATAAGATTTTTAAAATAACTATTATTGTTTGCACTACCTCCTAAAAGCCGTATTCCAAATTGCTCAACATTATTTTGTTCAGTAATTAAATTAACACTATTGCCCTCACACCATATACTTTTATTGCTCAATCCATTAAAATCTATACCATTAAATACATTGTGGATTGTATTATTTCGACAATAAACATAATTTTCAGGATCTACCTGATTTGGTGTATTAGTATTCGCTAATACAGATATAGCTTTAGAAACATAATTAGTACTCGAATTAATAGTGCCAGTGTATGTAGGTAAATTAACATCAATATTGTTTCCACCTATACCAATGTTGCTATTAGTATAAGTAACACCAGTTGTATTTAAGTCTAAATTAATATAAATTGGTTTTTGAACATTGTAAATTGTATTTAAACCAACTCCCCAACCATCATATCTATCCGAATTTAAATTTATTCCAAATTCTCCCCTACTGGCTGTTTTTATATGTGTTTGTCCACCAGGATAAGTATGATATATATAATTGTACGAGGCATGATCTTTACATGCTATATAAGCATACAGAATTTCATGTTTAAAATAATTATTAGTATGAATAGCATCAGTATGATCAAAAAATCTAGATGGATAGTTCAAATTATTAATACTACTGGGATTAATAGTAAATTCATTTTGCGACACATCTAACTTATAATATCCATCCCAAGGTGAAGCATACAAATTACTAGTATTTTCTGCATAAATTCCATATCCTGAAATTCCAAATTTCAGATATGGTTTTTGAAATATACAATTTACTACTTTCAAATTTGTATTAGTTGCATAAATTCCCTGATCTACATTGTCAAATAATATAAAATTAGTATTAGGAACTCCATTATAAGCATCAACTTCCTTAACATATCCACCAATAGTTATTCCATAATATGGTCCATTTATAGGGTCTCCATTATCATAATATCCAATATTATTCAATACAATACCTGTATGTGATTTGCCAGATAATGGTGGTTTTAGAAATGCAAGTACATCATTATCATCGTTATAAGTTCCGTTAGGGTTATTATCAATAAATGGTGAACTCAAACTCTTATCTACTTGCGTAATTGCATATTGTGCATTTTCAACAGTACTTACTGTTGGCCAAGATAAACTACCAAGCGTAAAAGGTATATTTCTACAAGTTATTAAACTTGCCTGAATATTAAAAGGGTAAAATAGATTATTATCTAGGTAATTTTTATCAAGATTATTATCCGAATAACCATCTATTTGGATGGATATATTGTTACGATTAAATATTGTATTGTTTACAGTCAAGAAATTATTACCAGTACCTGTCAAATGGTTATTATATACTACTGTTCTATAATCACCCAATTTTACAGCTATTATAGCATCTTCTATAAAAGAAGAAACTGTATTTTGTGTATTAGAATTTGTATACCCTAATATGTTTAATACTCCACCAGGTTCAACTTCTATTCCTTGCCACATTTCATCACAACTATACAAATGACTTCCTTGTATATTCAATATCACCCCAGATTTTACATGTATCTTAACCTGAGAACCCAGCACTACCTCTGAATTAATAAAATCAGTATTTGCATTAATGGATATATCTCTAGGAACATAATACACACTCTTGGTAAATGAAGATTGGGTAGAAATATCATTTAATAATTGTGTAATACCAATACCTGTCAAGCATACAGGCAAACAATCTCCAACTATAATTGTATATGTTTCAGTAGATTTTCCACAAGTATTAGCAACTTGATAGCTGATCGTTGCAGTACCTTTACCATTTCCTGTTACATTTCCCAAAGCATCCACATCAGCTACTGTTCTATCACTAGTGGACCAAATACCATTATTTGTTGTATTAGATAATTTTATAACTTCACCAATACAGATATCACTTTTGCTCCCTGTTATTGGATTCAAAATAGGTGGTGCATTTTCAACAACTACATTCAGTGTTACTATATTAGTACCACAAAAACCATCTAGTGTCCCATCATTGCTACCGGACACTAAAAATTGTTCTGTTTGAGATGGGTAAAATGTATAAGATGGTCCATTAAATGATTCGTCTGAATCTGGTCCAAGAGATTCTATTGAATATGTATTCACTTCCGATCCTGAAACAGTTATAATAATTGGGCTCCCTTGACATATAGTGGAATTAATAGGTGTAACCACAATATTATTGTTAACTGGCGTAATATTAAGGATAACACTTTGAGTTGAAGTACCGCAAATATTTGTCCCTGTTACTGTATACGTTGTATTATTAGATGGCCATGTATGCAAAATTGCATCATTACAGGTAGGCGATAATGGCAAACAAGGAGCCCAACTATAGTTTGTTCCTTGTGGTCCTGTAGCTTCTAATATGCTTTCCCATGAAGCACAATGACCTTCAAGTATTTTATGTATTTCAATATTTCGAAATACGTAAATAATACTTGAAATAGTTTTTATACATCCGTTATTATTAGTGTAAGTATATTCAATACTTTGTGGGCCATTTACCCCCAACGGTGGTGTATAATCATATATTGGATTATTATTAGCATCTAATACCGGATTACTACCATTCATTCGCACATTTACGCCTCCTGTACTACAAGAAAAAAAACCTCCAGTAACAGTGCCCGATAATAAATATTGGTTTAAGTTCAATAGTGTTGGAGAAGCTGCAACACATAATGTGGGTGGTACATTATTGAACACTATATCTTTCATACTTAATTCTACATCATCAATAAAAATATAGTCTTCATATGGGAACGAAACATCTTCGTAAGTACCCAAGAAAAATTGATTTTCTGGAGTAGTTCCATTAAAAATAAAAGAAAAAGAATAGTGAACCCAGTTCCCAGAATTATAAATTACTGCTCTACCAAGTTGTGTCAAATTACTAGGTAATAGCATTGAAGATGGAAAAGTATTGGGCAATAGCGGTGTATTCCATGAACAAAATTGCAATTGTCTAGGAGCTGAATAATTACCATCAAAGAATTTAGAATTATTAATTTTAGCCCAAAAGGATAATGTATAATTCTGATTGGGTATTAATGGGTTATTTAAAGTAGTTTGTACGGCCTCCCATCCATTATAAGAAAAATTTCTAGGTCTCCACAATCCTATTATATGGTTATTATTGTTAAACGGATCATGAGAATCTGTAGCAGGGTTACTAAAAAACGTGGAAGTTCCTAAATTAAAAGTACCTGAATTACCAGTACATCCTCTTTCATATAAATCTGGTGTTCCTGTATAATTACTCCAACAATCAGAACTTATTAAAATGTCGTCAATTAATCCACAACTTGTAGAAGACTCAAAACCTCCATTATTTATCATATTACATATACTTGTTGCACAGCTAGTCCTCTGATTCAAAGTTGTACTTAGTCTACCTGAGTCAATATGTAAAAAAGGAGGAGTAACATTTGGCAGTGGCATTTGAGGAACATTAACTCTAAAATATTTTTTATTAGTACCACAAACATTTGATAATTCATATGATATAAAACATTTTCCTTGTTTTAAACTCTTAACTATTCCAGCGCTATTTACTTTTGCAATAAATGTATCACTGGATGCCCATATTCCACCTATTGATACATCATTTAACTTTAATAAACTATCATTTGAAAACTGATTAAACCCTGAAATGTCATTCACAACTGGTACATCATTCACTAAAACACTTTTAATACTAGTTAAACTATTCGTTCCATCACTGGTAGTTAAACTAACTGTATAAACCCCTCCACTAGTATAACTATGACTAACATTTGAAGTACTAGCACTTGTTCCATCTCCAAAATCCCAACTATAACTCAATCCAGTTTGTGTAGAGCCGGAAAATGGAACTGGTAGAAAGGTTACTCCATCAGTAGAAAACATTAATACTCTCTTCACCGAGCCCGAACCATTATTTTGACTCTCTGTAAAATTGATTGCAGAAATGTTTAGGGTGTTTCCTGTAGTAGGTGTAACGCCAAATTGTATGTAAGTGTTATAATCCACGTTGGTTGGATAAGTAGGCCCTACAGCCAACCCAGAACTATTATACGTTATAAAATGAATACCCGAACCCATTGTTTCGGATTGTGCAGTTACTGAAGAAGCACCTGTTCCCGTAATGGCAGAAGGTGTAGCCGAGGTCGTTAGTGGCCATGCAGCACTAATACTTCCTGCTGCTGTAGTTCCATTTATTCCAAAATTCAGCAATCTATAATTTCTAGTATTTCCACCATACACGTACAGTCTAAATAGTACAGCTTGCCCAGTTCCAGATACAATGTTTTGATTGCTGTAATTATAGGCTTTACTACTGGTACTTGTACCCAAAGAAAAAATACCACTAAACGAATTATTGGTAAATGAAAAACTATTTCCACTTAAACATTGGGTAGTATTATTGGTGCTAAACCCTGTATTAAAACCCAGTACTGTAGTATTTACCGTAACGGCAAGCGTTGCGGAAACACCCGAAACCGTATAGCTGACAGTAGTAGTGCCAGGAGAAATTCCATTTAAAATACCTGCACTAGTTATTGTCGCAATAGTTGTATTACTACTACTCCACACCCCACTCGGTGTAGCATTGGATAGTGTTAGCTGTCCACCAACACAGACAGCGTTTCCTCCTGTAATACTAGATGGCGGTGGTGTAAATTTGTTTGTTGCGTTTAAAGCTAAAGCATGTGTTAGTACAAACACAACGATGATGATGATTTTTTTCATACGAGAAGTTATGGTAGGTTATAATAATATAGCAGCTCTACAACGGGTCGTATTCAAGTAATCGGCAGCCTCGTTTTTTTTATCACGGTTAGGAGAATACAGTGCAAAGATTTATTCCTCTTTTCTATATTTCAATAAAAAACTATATTAAATCTATGCATTCGTTTGCATTATGCAGTCTAATGACATTCCTCATAAAATTTTTGTTCAATTCTATACCTAATTATATTTTGCCATGCATTTATATTCAATTGTAAAGAACAAATCTTCTAAAAGCAAACCTAACACCCCCCACGGAACATCTTATAACACAATCGGAGTGCATCTCGGCACTGCTTGTAGCTGTGCCGTAATATGTTTCAGCTTATAGCTGAATTTCTTGGTGTTAGTCACTTCAAATATGAAGCCTATCAAAAAAATCCCATTTGTCCCTATGTATTCCACCTTGGCACGTCTATTATATTCTATGTTCGCACATTTATTGTCATTGTACTTCATCTGTCATTCATTGTTTTAATGGTTATATTCTTAGTTTGACATCTGGTATAATTTGTTTACTTAACTACATTCTTTGCGCAAAATCTGTACTTCTTTGTGCATGCATTTTGTAAGTTACTTTTATTCAGCTATTCCTTTGTGCAATCACTGCAATTGTTTGTGCGAGCGCCGCAACAGTAAATAACACATTTGAGGTGCATGTTTTATGGCTGCACACCTTCGTGCATCGGTTAACAACCATTGTTTACTAGGTCAAGGGCATTGTTTGCTCCCTATTGGTCATTGTGGCCAAGGTGGCAGCCATTGTACACGTGGTAAATGCCATTGTTGCACACCTGCTTGCCATTCTATGCTTTCTGGCAGTCATTGTGGCCAAGGTGGCAGTCATTCTACTCAAAGTCGCAACCGCTGCTTTTTAGCTTTACTTAAATTCTTTCACACCCCCAATTATGTTTATAACAGCATTATACACCCACTCAAACAATATTTATTACTATAAACTATAATTTATTAGCAGCAACAATCCCCCCAAACCCCTTCCTACACTACATTCTTCATTATTTTGCACAGTCTTTATAGCCTAATAAATTTTATTTTATTAAACTATTTTTATTAATATAAAATTTGGTATCATAATTAAGGTGTATGTTTGCACCGTAAAAATAATTACAATCAAATACTAGTTCTCGTAGTAAGATTAATTACACCATTACA
>CAIVPM010000005.1 GCA_903907815.1 uncultured Chitinophagaceae bacterium
ATATGATAATGTGAAATATGAGGATAAATTTACTTATGGTTCACCTCATATAACAATCATATTTGGTCCTGTACTCAACAAAGCTGAGCACCCGCATTTAAACAGTATTGTGGTTGATAGCTTTTATCCAGGATTCCTAGAAAAATTTAAAGAATTACCAAATGATATTAAGTATGTTGGCGTCACTCCATTTATTGGCTTGGATAGAATTATTATTAAGGTGGAATCCTAATTCAGTTACAAAGTGTTATAGTTTGTTATAAAGTGTTACAATAACAATTTATATTAAACTTTCTTATATTTTTAATTCATCTTTAATTTGCTTCTTATATTTTCGCAAACCATTTACTTTAGCAACATAAATATTCATGATCGAAAGTATATCTTTGCTAATTTCTTCCATAGGTGTTGTCTCCTCATTATTATTTAATATCTTTATTACGCCATCTGATTTCTCCTTTACAATCCATTCTATCATCTCGAAACCAAATCTTGTTAACCGATCCTTATATGCTATTACTACTTCATTTACTTCACCATTCATTGCATATTTTAACAGCTTTTGTAATCCTTCTCTATTATAATTCAAACCACTTGCGACATCACTTATTATTTCGTGATAAGGATATGATTTTTGCATGTAATCTATCTGCCTATTTAAATCCTCTTTTTGTTTGCTGCTAGATACTCGACAATAACAAATATTTCGCTTTACAACATTTCTAAAAAGTCCTTTATCAACTAAATATTTCTTAACATTATATAAATGTTGGCCACCTACAGTTATCGTTTCTATCTCTTTATTTGCAGCTAATCTATGTAATGTATGAAAATGAATTTTTAATTCTTCGCATGCTTTATTTCTTTTTAAATAATTCTCCATCTTTATTATTTAATAATAATATGTCCTTAAATGTGTTATATTTAATAACAAACTATATAAAGCTTACTTAATTAGTATAATTAAGAAATGAAGATAGAAAAACCGCCAGACAAAAAAGCTCAAAATTCTGTAGAAAACTTTGCACCATGGTTTGATAAAAATATTAGCAAACAAATTATTGATTATAACGATCCTACATTTATTAGCAAACAGTTTACTAAAGTTGATAATAATATTCATACTGAAATTTTTTATACTACTAAGTTAGCTAATATTAATTATAAACCTAATCAAGAAAAAGATGTTAAGAAAGATGCTTTAAAATTACTTGATAAATATTTAGATAACATACGTGAAAATCCTGCTAAAAAAGAAGTTAAGAAATCAACTAAAAAATTATCTAAAACACCAGCTCAAAAATTGCAACAAGAAAAAGAATTAAAAACCAAATTTTATAGAGACCTTAATGAAATAGGAACCGTTATCAAAACAACTAAGCATATAATTCACTTTAATCAAAAGCAGAAAGAAATCTTATATACATGGATAGCAGAATGTAGGAAATTATATAATAAATGCGTTGATAAGCTTAATACTAATAAGAAATACTTTAATAATGGGTTTAAGGCTATTAAAGCTGAATTTTTAGGAAGTGTGTATGGTAAGATTGATAAGCCAGCACCTTATGATGTTTTAAGTCAGGTTGTTAGAGATTTTTGTAGTAATCTTAAATCAGCATTTACCAATAAGCAAAAAGGTAATATTAAACGTTTTAAGATGAATAAAATTTTAGCAACCGCTACAAATTATAGCTTATATATACCATTAAAATCAATTCAGGATCATGGAATATTTACAACTAAATTAGGCAAAGTAGATAACTTTCCTAAATTAAATACAACACATGATTGCAGATTATTTTATAATTATCATCAAGATACATTTACTTTACTTATACCAACTACATTTCATTGTAAGCCAATTGAAAAGCGGGAAGCTATTTGCGCAATTGATCCAGGTGAAAGCAAATTTATATCATTTTATGGTTTGCAATCACATGGTTATATTGGTAAGGGAATACGCGTTCCGCTTTTAAAACTGCGAAATAAGATAAGTCGTTATCAAAAAGTTTTAGATAAAAATGTAAATAGGAAAAATAATAAATTAAAGAACCGTAAACAACTACGTAAGAAGATTCGCAAATTATATAAGAAAACGAAATGTATTGTAAAAGAATTACATAACCAATCAGCAAATTATTTATGTAAGAATTATGATAAGATTTTGATCCCGAAATTTGAGACGCAAAAGATGATAAGCAACAAAAAGAAGTTTAAAGAATATAAGATGGAATTTATAAATAAAGGCGAAACAACTATCGAAAAAAATAAGAATGCACGTAAATTTACAAAGATATGTAGATTAAGTAAGAATGTGAAGTATGTTTTAAACCAACTATCACATTTTAGTTTTAGGCAGCACCTAGCAAACAAAGCTAAGGAACACGGTTGTCTGTTAAAGGTAGTGACTGAAGAGTACACTAGCCAAGCATGCACAAAATGTGGAATGCTATCAAAGACTTATAACAATCGTATTAAGAAATGCGGTAGTTGTAAGTATGAGATAGATCGAGACATAAATGGTGCAAGAAATATATTAATAAAAAATATTAATGAATTTCCTAAGCTAAAATGTAAGGCTACAAGGCCGATGGTTTCCACTAACCATTAGAATCTGTTAGTTTAAATTAATTATAAAGTAATATCTACATGCAAAACATGTATGTAACACTTTATAATAGTTTATAACACTTTATAACAGATTAATAGGTGGGAAATGTTACTATGGCTCATAGTGTAAGTATTGGAGGTAATATTAGTGCCGGTGGTAATATTGCTGCTGGTGGTAATATGGCAATTGGTGGATATGGTAATG
>CAIVPM010000006.1 GCA_903907815.1 uncultured Chitinophagaceae bacterium
AATAATATTAAATATTATTGAAACAATGCTATATAAGAACTACATTGTGCCGTTCGATTGCCGTATACCAGCAACATAAGACCGTTGAATCAGTTCTTTTTACTTGCTAAATAATGAAATTAAGCAGGAAATTGGGTTAAAGAGCAAGAATCATACAAACGCATACTGGACAAGGGTTTCCGACGACGGAAAACATGTCCCCGATGGCGGAAAACTTCACGCATGTACAGGAAATTTTCTCGCCTGCAACGGACAACATCTTGCATTTATAGGACAACATTTAGCATTTTGCGGAAAGCAGCTTGCATAAGACGGAAATGTTATCTCATATAAAGGATGTAATTACGCATAGCTCGGAAAGGTTTAAGCATTGAACGGAAATGAATTAGCATTCGGTAGTTCTCATTCCCCCGTTAATAATCATAACTCTTTATTCTTAATTCAGTTTCTATACACTTACACGATGCAGTACGCATAACACATTTGTTTGATAGTAGTAAATGGAATATAAACAGCAATACCTGAACAGTATTGTATGCAAAGCAATAATTGGAATCTGAATAACAACATTTGTTGAAGTTATTCAGGAGTAAGTTATTTTTTTATTTGTTTTAATCATTTATGTATGAAACGTTTATTAGAAGAAGAAATTAATTTTAGAATCTCTCACGACAGTATGATTTCCGAGAGTACCGTAGTTATTGCTCGGTTTGAAGAAGACCAGGCAGCATTCGAAACTTTTGATGCGGACTTCGCCACTCCTTTTGGTACTAAATGGAGTGCCGATTTAAAGGCAGCATTGCTAACTCCTTCGGATAGTACCGTAGCTACTATCATGAAGCTTTCTTCGGAGGAGGTAGAAGTTAAGATGGAGGATTGTAGAACTTGTTTTCAAAGTTCTAAATTCTTTATCGAAAAAGCATTCCCCGACAATCATACTGTATGGAACCTATTTGGTTACCATGATTATGAGGATGCCCGAAAGAACCATGATAAAATGCCTCGCTTCCTCACCAATTTTCACACCGTTGCTGTGAATTTTAAAGATGAAATGATTGCTGTTAATTTTTTAGCACCTGCTGCTGCCAATATACTGGTAGTAAGAGATGCATTATTAACATCACTTGCCAAGCAACATCTTAAAATGGGCAACAGAACCATGGCTACCGATAGCAGGGTAAAAGAACTGAATAGTCTTTGGGAAACACGCCAGGAAGTAGCTAAGGCTGCCAAGGTAATTTTTGCCAACAATTATACCCGCTATCGTATGTATTTGTTGCCAGCATCAGAAGAGCATTCCGATACCTTCAATTTCACAGGCACTGTTACAGAACTTGGTACAGGCAAAAAACTATTGGGTGTAAAGATTAATCTGGGTAATAATTTACCCATGATTTTCAGTGACAGTAATGGCAAATTTGGTGGTGCTAAAATTCCGGCATTCAGCTATACCGCATTGGTTACACTGGATGGCTATCTGGAGAAAAATGTTTCTATCAACATTATTGATGGCGAAATATTTATAGCCCATATAGAACTGGAAATATATACTGGCGAATAAAAAATATTCTGGTATAATTTCAAAGATCGTTATACTAAGATGCACTGCCTTTTTTAAGGCGGTGCTTTTTTATTGGAGAACGTTGTAATAGATTGTACTTTGTTATGTAATTTGTAAAGTATATTTTTGAAATGGAATGATGTAACAAACACATAAATACCCCAACTATAACATATGAGATAATTAATTTTGTTTATTTGCCTTTCTTATCAAAAATTATAAGCATTAAACATAATAATATGAGAGTAATTACTTTATACATATCACTGCTTTTTTGTAGTAGTTTATTTGGTCAACAAGCTAAAAAAATAGCGCCTTTTAAAAAGGCTGATTATCCTTCTTCAAGGTATACTATTAAAAGCGACACTTCCTATTTAGGTAAAGTACAGATTGTTATTACCATGGCTCGTCCTAAAATTATGGCTGCTGAAAATATTTATTGTCGTTCCTGGTTAACGGTTCTTAAGAATGGGAAAATTACCGATCAAAAAATGTATGACATAGAACCTGTAGGCGGTTGTTCTGGTCTTTACAAACCCAATAAACAGCCTCTGAATAATTACTTCCTGATTTCTAAGTTTGGCGATTATAAAGGACAGACTATTTTAGTAGATAGTAGCGGTACTATTACTACTTTATCAGGTGGTTCTTTTAGTGTATCGGCTGATAAAAATTATCTTTTCACCATGCATGATGCTGATGTTCCGGGCATTACAATTTATGATATAAAAAACAAGAAGATTATTTTGAATGATGAAAGAAATGATGATGAGCAGTACAATGAATTTTACTATCAGAAAGGGAAATACTATGTTTCATTTGTAGCAGAGGCTAGTGCAAAAGAACTATCGGTTGGTACTATTGATTTAAAGAATAAAAAGCTGGAAGTAAATAAAAAACCAACGTCTTTTTTGAAGACTACAAACAAGATGCAAGTATATAACAGTGTTCAGTCCTTAAGTAGTTGCAACTGCGGTCAGCATTAATAAATTGAGTAACAAAAGGTTTGTAAAAAAGGGGAAACTAACTACTTTGCAGCCCAACATCATTAAAAACAGGTTAAGTACTGCTATAATCCAGCTAATTTAAACCTTTGATATAACAACTGTCTAAACTATTCAGTTAATTTGCAGTTACACTTTTTTATGATGTATCGTTCCAACAGATCAGCTCCATATAATTTAAACGCTTTATTGATAGGTAAAAGCCTTATTGTTTTACTATTTATAACCTGTTGTTTTCATACTACAATTCATGCTCAAGGCTATTCCAATAAGGGTAAAGACTTCTGGATTACCTACCCTGCCCATATTAATACTACCAGTACGGCAATGGGTATTTATATTACCTCTGATGTTTCGGCTAATGTTAATATATATGTAGGTAGTAAAACTATTTCCTATAAAGTATCTCCTAATGCTGTTACCCCTAAGTTCCTTGGTCCTAATGCTGGTGGCGATGCTCCAAATGGTTCCGTTTACCTTACCCAACTGGATGGTATAGCGCCCAATGCTGCCATACATGTAGTAGCAGATAATCCAGTAGTAGTTTACGCCCATATTATTTATTCGCATCGTTCTGGTGCATCTTTAATATTACCTTCGAATGTCTGGGGGCGACAATACATTGTACCCAGTTACAATAATATTGGCAGCAGCAATGGTGGCGATTACGGTTATGGTACCATATCTATTGTTGCAAAGGATTCTAATACTACTGTTCAGATTACCCCAACTGTTGATAGCCGAACAGGAAACAGAAAAGCTAACATTCCCTATACTATAACCCTTATGAATCCTGGTGATGTATACCAGGTAGAATCAAAGCAGGATCAGGATATTTCGGGTACGCTGGTAGAGTCTATTTCTTCGGGTACAGGAGGATGTAAACCTATTGCTGTATTTTCCAGTACTACCTGGTCGGCCTTTGGTTGCAGTGGTTCGAATAGTGGCGACAATCTTTATCAGCAACTGTTTCCTACGGGTGCATGGGGAAAGAACTTTCTTACTTCTCCTGCCTATGGAAGAAATAAAGATATCTTTAGAATGTTTGTAAAAGATACTGCTACCATTGTACAATTTAAAGAGAATGGCATTGATAGTATATTCCCTAAGTCTGCATTAATCAATAACTCTTTTTATGAATATGAAACGGGCAACCCTATTTATATTCAGGCTAATAAACCTATTTCCGCTTTACAATATTTTAAAACACAGAAATGTGATGGTGGTGTGATTGGTGATCCTGAAATGATTGCCTTAAATCCTGTGGAGCAAACGGTTAATAATATCACCGTTTTTTCTGCACATCAGAACTGGGTACCAAAGGGACAGAGCGGGGTGACAAATTGTTATCTGAATGTAATTATTAACACCAATGGCGCCAATAGTTTTTTAATAAATGGCGCACCACCTTATGGAAGATTTGTAGTAATACCAGGCACCGCTTATTCCTATTTGCAGGAAGATGTAAGTCAGATTTCTGCTACCAATCCGGTACAAACACTTACTGCCGATTCTAACTTTACTGCTATTGCTTATGGCTTTGGCGATGTAGAATCTTATGGGTATAATGCAGGCACTAACATTAAAGATTTTAGCCAGTATCTTACCATTAAAAATCCTTATGCATCTCCTTTCAACAACAATACTGCCTGCAACAATAATCCTTTTAATATTGGCATTGTATTGCCATACCAGCCTACTAGTATTGTTTGGGATTTCAACAGCAATCCTGCCATTACACCTAATGGAATTATCACGTCCAATAAACCCGTTGCCGATAGTTCTTTTGTGTCTAATAACGTAACACAGTATTATTATAAACTACCTGGTTTATATACTGTAAACAGCACAGCCAGTATTCCAATAAAGATTTCTGTAAATAATCCTACCAGCGATGGCTGCTCAGGATTGCAGGATATTAATTATACTATAAACATTACCAGCACACCTACTTCTTCTTTCAACATCCAATCGACAGGTTGTATAAACGATGTAGTTAATTTCACCAATACCAGTAGTAATAATGGGACATCGATTGTGCAATATATATGGAACTATAATGGCAACACAACATCAGTTATTAATAACCCAAGCACTACTTACAATTTTGCAGGAAGCTATCCAGTAACCTTAAGAAATATAAATAATCTGGGATGCTATTCGGATACAACCCAAACAGTATTAATTACCGCTAAACCTAAAGCTGGTTTTATACAGGTTATCCCTGCCTGCAAAAACAAGTCGGTTCAATTTACCGATCAGTCCACTATTGCAGCCGGCACTTTAGCTCATTGGTACTGGGATTATGGCAATGGCAGAAAAGACAGTTTATTACAAAGCAGTACCCTATCTGTAGTATATGACAGCATCACAATAGACACCGTTAAATTAACCGTTGTAAGTTCATCAGGATGTTCAGCTTCTACCTTTAAAACGGTTTCTATCCATGAGTTACCTATTGCTTCATTTACTACTCCGGATATCTGTTTAAATGATGCCATGGCACAGTTTTTAAATAATTCTTCTATCAATGATGGTACCATTGGATTCATGAATTATAGCTGGCAATTTGGTGATGCAGTTTCAGGAGCAAGCAATACTTCGAATACTTTTACTGGCAACCATAAATACAATGCAGTTGGTAATTATACAGTTCAACTGAAAGCTATATCCAGCAATGGTTGTGTAGACAGTGTTGCACATACTTTTACCGTAAATGGTTCCATTCCTGTTGCTAACTTTGAGATACTTAATTCCGGTAAACTTTGTAGTAATGATTCTCTAAAACTCAAGAACATTTCTACTGTAGACTTTGGTAATGTTACCTTGTTAAAGATATATTGGGATTATACTAATCAACCCACTAAAGTGATGATAGACTCCTTTCCTGTTTCGGGTAAAGTTTATCGATATGAATACTATAATTTTCATCACCCATTATCTCAACAGTTCAGCATTCACTTTGAAGCATATTCCGGCATTACCTGTGTTAGTACAAAAGACACCACTATAACAGTTTATGCATCTCCAGAAATATCCTTAAGCATTCAACCTAAGACCTCTATTTGTTTGGGCGACTCTCTGATACTAAAAGGTATGGCAAGTGGACTAACCGCAGATAGCATCCGCAATGTGCTATGGAGTTTTGGAGATAGAACAAGCGATACTAACTGGACCGTTGTAAAGACTTATAAAGACAGCGGTAATTATACCATTCGCTTTACTGGTTTTACCAATAATAGTTGTAAGGATTCTGCAGAACAAAAGGTGGTTGTATATCCCGTACCAACTGTGCATACTGTAGGATCAGTAAAGGTATTAGAAGGTGCTTCGGTATTACTTACCCCAACCTATACGGGTCATCAGTTGAGCTATTTATGGCAACCAGGGACTGAACTTAACAATGCATTTATCAGCAGTCCATTATGTACGCCCGATTCGAATACTTTATATACTATAACTGTAACCAACAATCATTTATGTACTGCATCAGACACCTTATTTATACAAGTACTGCTGATGCCAGTTATTCCAAATGTATTCTCTCCCAATGGCGATGGAAAGCATGATACATGGCATATAGAATATTTGAATAAATATCCTTTCTGTTCGGTTGATGTATTTGACCGAAACGGACAACCTGTTTATCATTCCTATAGATATGATAGCGAATGGGATGGCACCTACAATGGCAAGCCAGTACCGATGGGAGTATACTATTATGTAATAAAACCTAATAGTGGCAGAGAGCCTATTACTGGTAGTGTAACTGTTATACGTTAAAAACTTCGTTCAGAATACAGCTACTGCATCAACAATGATTAGTCTTTTATATTATCTTTCTTTGATATTAAATGACTACTTTTCAAAGTATATACTAATAAAACAATAGAGGGGATAAAGAAAAGAATAGTGTAAGCATTGCCTGCACTGAAATGTTTATAAGCCTGAACAAACAGGAAGGAACCTATTGCCCAGTAAGTATAATAAGTAAACGTCCTCGCCCAAGAATATCTTTTAAACAAATACTTTCCTAACTGCCCTATTCCATATATAAACATGGCAACCAGTAAAATTGCTAATACATCTTTCCAACCAAAACCTACGTTATTCATAAGTACTAATTTTTAGTTTTCTTTAATTGCTTTTATAATATAAATAATAGAGTATCCTATCAGAAAAGAGGAAGGTATAAAGATGACTACGTTTTTGTAATCACTTCTTTCATAGGTATCGAATGCCGCACTGAGGAAGAAGGCACTTACACTTAATCCTATAACACTCAATATCAGTTTAAACCTTGGAGATATTTTTAGAAAGTCTCTTCCAAATACGCCTGTCCATACCAGTAGAACTACTACAAAGACAAAGGAGCTGGTTTCTGTTATAATTGCATTAGGATCTGTCATAATATTAATCTATAAAACAAATATAGGAGTATCAATCGAACTGCGTAAAGGCTGAAGTGAGTTAACAAAACATCTAATTATTTCTGCGTAGATTTATAGGATCTAAAGAAAGGAATATTAAGACTTAGTTTTAAATCGGTATTATGAACTCTGCTCTTAATCAGGTTGCTCATAACAGATCCGGAGCCTACAAATAATGGACCGCACTTTACGCCTACACCCCAGTTAAATTCGTTTAATACATTATAGGAAAAAGGTACAAAAAGAGAGAACCATTTCTTTTCGAATCTAGGACTTATAATATAAGTAGAAGTATAATAATTGCTTCCCATTTTATTGGTTTCAATAAGATTAAACAGGAAATAACTATTTACATAAAAAGCTTTAAATAAATGAATATCTGCATCCAGATGAAGAGCAGTAGGCAGCGACATACTAAAAGGAGCAGCAGAATCGGAACGAACTACAGTAATGAGGCTTTGAGATTGTAGGGCTTGCAAGTACTGTTCATAGGTTTGATTTCCTTGAGATAAAGTGCTTGTAGCAATATTTTGCATATTATTTTTATTGATTATATAATTACCCCCCTGACTTCCATTAGTGTAGGTAAGGTTGGATAAAGACAGATCGGTAATGGATAGTCCAAGTCTCCATTGGTAAGGATATTTTTTATTGTTTTTATATTCATACACCACACCAATATCGGAAGCCAGACAAGAAGTAGGATCGCTACTTCCCACCTGAGAAAATGCTGCCCCCATATCACCAGAAACAAGTCCTTCAGTATTATTGGAATACCCAATATTGAAATTACCATTTACTCTGGTTATTGTATCTGCATTTTTAAGGTTCAGTATATCCAACTTGTTGATTCTTAATGTTCCCCCTCCTATTCCTTTAACATACTTAACCGTTATTCCAAGTTTAAGATCATGCTTTTCAGCTTTGTATATCTGTCTTGAAAATGTCAGTCCAAAATCGGCAAAGGAATGCACGTTATAACTTACATTGCTTTCTGTGTAGTTTTCATTGTACAGGTTAGATGAAGAGTTAGATAACACATTGAATGTATTATTACTAAGATTATCGAAGTTCATCAATGTTCGCATACGGGTAGTGATAGCAATAGCTGTTTTCCTGTTGATATTAAACATAAAAGAAGGACCCATAAAATCGACATTTGCAGTAAATCTTTTAGTACTACCATCATTTATTTTATTATAATCCTGTCCTTCCTGCAGCCCATTGAAATTAAAGCTAAAGAACTTTTTATTATCCAGCTCATACATATTACTGCCTATATAAAAGTTGGTAGATATTATATTAAAGTTGAATTTGTACCTGCTTGCAGCTATGTTAGCAGGATTGGATAGTACAGAGTTTATTCCTCCAAAATTTGAATACCCAAAATAATCCTGTGCTGACAAGTGATTAAATATCAATACATTCAAGAAGAGGTTTAATAAGAATACATTCTTTTTCATAGCAGTTTATTAAAGTTAGTTTAAAACAAATTTATAATTCCATGGTATATCAACCTAATAATGCTTAATATTTTTCAT
>CAIVPM010000007.1 GCA_903907815.1 uncultured Chitinophagaceae bacterium
AAGCGTAAAAAGCTGTTTTTCAGTTTAATTTGTGTTAGATATGATAATTTGCAAAATCTTAGCAGATAATATTTTTATGTTTGCGGCTTATTGAATCTGTACACTCTGTGCTATTCAATTATTAATCTAAAAAAAATTAGTTCAATGAAGTATTTTAAGTATTTCTTTTTTCTGCCTGCAAGTATTGCTCTTTTAGTAGCGTCTTGTTCTAAAAGCACTAACTCAAACTCTACCGAAACCAGTGGTGACTGGATTAAATGTGCTGAGGCTGGATTTGCTGCAAGAAGTGAAGCAGTAAGTTTTGTAATAGGCAATAAAGTATATATCGGAACAGGTTTTGATAATTACAGCAATCAATATCCGGGCAACAATACTACTTTGTATAACAATGGTAAATACAACGACCTTTGGGTATTTGATCCAACTGCCAATGGTAATTTAGGTTCTTACAGTGGTTTAGGAACTTTTTCTCAACCAAGTTATATGGTTAGTGGTACCGATACTGCATCTGTAAGAAGTGGTGCTGTAGCCTTTGTATGTAACGGAAAAGGTTATGTAGCTACTGGTAATGATGGAAAATATAATTTAATTGATAACTGGGAATATACTCCAGGTACCAATACCTGGGCAAGAAAAGCATCTTTACCGCAAGATCCAAACTTTCCTGGAATTAATGCAAGAAGAGATGCAGTAGCTTTTGCTATCAGAGATACCGGTTATATTGCTGGTGGATTGGGCAACAGAGCTTTAAACGATTTGCTGGTATATGATCCTATAGGCAATCAGTGGAGTACTAAAACTTCTATGCCTCAATCACGTTATGCAGCTTGTTCTTTTGTATACAACAATAAGGCTTATGTGGTAACAGGAACTGGAAGCAGTGGCAATATGGTAAAAGAAATGCTTTGCTACAATCCAGGAACTGCTCAATGGACTGCATTGGGTGATATTATTAATACTGCAAATTTAACTAAAGATGATGATTATACTGATATCGCAAGATCTAATGCAGTATTATTTGTATTAGGCGATTATGCATACCTTACTACTGGTACTATCAACGGTAGCTATACTGCTAAAACATGGATGTACGAAATTGGTACTGATACATGGACTCGTAAGACTCCTTATCAAAGAGCATTAAGAGAAGGTGCTGTTGGCTTTACCGTAAATGGTAGATGCTTTGTAGCTTTAGGTTCTGGTGGTGGTGCTTATTTTAATAACACTTCTGAGTTCAGACCAGATTTGACTTATGATGCAAGCCATGACAGTTATTAAAAAATACTGGGTTTATATTTTTTTTATATTCTCTTTAGTGGTGTTTTTAGTCTCTAAATACGGGAATATAATAAAAAACGGTTCATCAAATAGTAGGGTTATTAAAGCAGTAACCTTTAAAGATTCGGTAGGTTGGGGCTATAATATTCTGGTAAATGATACGGTATATATTCATCAGAATTATATACCAGGTGTTTCGGGAATACATCATTTTGCTACCGAAGAAAATGCACTGAAAGTAGGTAACTATGTTGCCGAAAAACTAAGAAAAAGAAAAGCCTTTCCTACGGTTTATCCAAGAGAACTGGATAGTTTAGGCATAAAATAAATATAAAAGAGGCACTCAATCGAGTGCCTCTTTTATATTACATATACTGGTGAAAGTTCATTTGCATATAAATGGCTTTGCTTACATGGCTGGTAAGTTTGTGAGAGCCAACACTACTTACCCAGCTAATACCTTTAATGGCATTGGTAAGGAAGATTTCATGGGCATTTAGCAGGTCGCTCCGGGTAATCTCTACCTCCTGTATTTCTCTGCCGGAATTTTCTAATAAATGTCTTCTGATAATACCATTTACACAACCTTCGGAAAGCTTAGGCGTAAGAATGGTTCCTTTGCTATCTACCATAAAAATATTGGCAATAGTAGTGTCGGCAATTCTATCGTGTTGGTTTAGCACAATAGCATCGTTTAACTGCTCTTTTTTGGCCCAGAAAGCAGCCATAGCATAGGTTAGATAATTATTACTTTTTATACTGGAAAAACTATCGCAGGCTTTTCTGCCATCCGGAAAGAAATCTATTTGCAAACCATTGTCCTTATATATATGAAAGGTAGACTGTATAGCCCAGGTTTGAATAATATAATTAATGTGGTTATTAGTAGGGTCAAAAAGACCGCCATCGCCCCTGAAAAAATTAATCCTCACTCTGGCTGTTCCATTAATTTTATTCTTATGAATTAATTTATTAATCAGGAAAGTTAAATTGTCAATACTGAAATGATTGCCCTTGTCAAAATGCAATCTGACGATAGTATCATTAATTCTATCTTTATGATATTCCCAGAAATGAATGTTTCCTTTTATACAAAGCATTGTTTCAAAGAAACCATCGCCATATCTAAAAGATCTGTTGTCAGCAGTAATTACAGATTCATTATTTTCAAAAAACTTACCATTATAAATAAAATATCCTTCTTTTACCATCACAATTATTAGTTTAGCAAGCCATTAAGCACATGAAAGTAACAAATATTATCCAACTATTAGAACAATTAGCATCTTCCTCCTTGCAGGAATCCTATGATAATTGCGGTTTACTAACAGGAAATGAGCAGTGGGACTGCTCTGGAATACTCTGTACATTGGATGTGACAGAAGAAGTTGTAGCAGAAGCAGTGGCTAAAGGATGCAATCTTATAGTAGCGCATCATCCGGTTATATTTGGAGGATTAAAAAAGATTACGGGTCGTAATTATGTAGAAAGAACGGTAATTGCTGCTATTAAAAATGATGTAGCTATTTATGCAATTCATACTAATCTGGACAATGTAATTGCAGGCGTGAATGGTAAAATTGCCGACAAAATAGGATTGATAAACAGATCGGTTTTGCAACCCAAAGGTCAGTTGTTAAGAAAGCTTTCTACCTTTATTCCTGCTAACCATGCAGAAAAAGTAAAGCAAGCCCTTTTTGATGCTGGTGCCGGCAATATTGGAAATTATAGTGAATGTTCGTTTTCTGTGGCAGGTGAGGGAACTTTTAAAGCATTGGATAAAGCCAATCCATTTGTAGGCAAAAAGGGTAACCGACATACGGAGCCTGAAATAAAAGTGGAAGTAATTTTTCCTGCTTATTTGCAACATAATGTAATAAAAGCGTTAAAAGAGTCGCATCCCTACGAGGAAGTGGCGTATGATATTGTTGCTTTAGAAAATACGTATTCTGCAATTGGCAGTGGCTTAATAGGGGAGCTGGAAGCTCCAATGGAAGAGCTGGAATTTCTTAAAATGATTAAAGAAAAATTCCAGTTAACAGTAATCCGACATTCTGCTTTACTGGGAAAACCCATTAAAAGAGTGGCTTTATGCGGTGGTGCAGGTAGTTTTTTAACAAAAAAGGCTATTGCAGCAAAAGCGGACATTTTTATCAGTGCAGACTATAAATACCACGAATTTTTTGATGCAGAAAACAAATTAATCATTGCCGATATAGGGCATTGGGAGAGCGAACAATATACTATAGATATATTAACAGAGGTTTTACAATCAAATTTCCCTACTTTTGCCGTCCTTAAAACTACAGTAAGCACCAATCCGGTGTTTTATTTCTGTTGAGTAATATCAACAGATAATTAGTTTTAAATAGTAAATGCATTAATATTTATAAAGATTATGGCTACATCAAAAGACTTTTCGGTAAAAGAAAAATTAACTGCCTTAGTAAAGCTTCAGAAAGTTGACAGCAAACTGGATGGAATTGAAATTCTAAGAGGAGAACTTCCAATGGAAGTTAAAGACCTTGAAGATGAGATTACGGGTCTTTTTAGCCGTAAAACAAGAATTGAAGAAGAAATTAATGGTATTTCTGAATTTATTGATAGTAAGAAAGAAGCCATTAAAGAAGCGGAAGCTTTAATAGCTAAATACGAAAAGCAAAGTGATAATGTAAAGAATAGCAGAGAATTTGAAGCCATTTCTAAAGAAATTGAAATGCAGAATCTGGAAATTAAACTTTGCGAGAAACATATTCGTGACGCCAATGAGGAACTTGCTGACAAAGTAAGATTACTGGAGAATTCTAAAAAATTAATCGCAACTAAAGAAGGTGTATTAACGCATAAGAAAAGCGAATTAGAAAAAATTATTGCAGATACGCAGAAAGAAGAAACTCATTTCAGAAAATTAAGCGATGAGGCAAGAACACATATCGATGAGCGTTTAATGTACAGCTACGATCGTATCAGAAAAAACTACAGAAACGGGTTATCTGTTGTACCGGTAGATAGAGATGCTTGTGGCGGTTGTTTCAATTCAATTCCACCTCAAAGACAAAGTGAATTACGTCTTCACAAAAAGATTATTGTTTGTGAAAACTGTGGTCGTATCCTGGTGGATAATGATATGAATGACAGTATTGAAGTTAAGTAAAAAACTAATTTACGGATTAGCGAATTAGCTGATTTGTGAATTAATTTCAAATACATTATACGAAATAAAAAAGCAGGTTGAAATTTCAACCTGCTTTTTTATTTCGTATAAATTAGCACATCAGCTAATTAGCCAATTAGCTAACTGGTATTTATGGCGCTACTAATCTGAATCCATTACCATGAATATTTACAATTTCAATCTTAGTATCATCTTTCAGATATTTTCTAAGTTTAGCAATGTATACATCCATACTTCTGCCGTTGAAATAAGTATCGCTGCCCCATATTTTCTTTAATGCTCTTTCTCTTGGCAACAAATCATTCTTATGCTCAGCAAGCATCTTTAAAAGATCATTCTCTTTAGGAGATAATGTAATGGTCTTACCTTTAATAGCAAGTTCTCTTAATTTTGGATTAAAGTGATAGCTACCAAGATCAAATTCAATATTGTCGCTAACTCTATTCTCTTCTTCATTACGTTTAAGAATAGCTTTAATCTTCATTAATAATACATCACTATCAAATGGTTTAACGATATAATCGTCGGCACCAAGTTTATAACCCTGAATGATATCTTCCTTCATAGTCTTTGCACTTACAAAGAATAAAGGCACATCAGGATCTATATCTCTAATTTCTTCTGCTACTGTAAAACCATCCATGTTAGGCATCATTACATCCAGTAAACAGATGTCGAATTTTTCGCGCTGGAAAGCAGCAAGACCTAAGCGTCCGTCTCTTTCAAGTACTACTTCAAAGTCGTTTATTTCTAAGAAATTCTTCATTACTGAACCTAAGTTGGTATCATCTTCACAAAGAAGCACTTTTGATTTTTTCTTAATTTCCATAACAAAACAATTTAGTTGGTTTAATTATTATTTGCTTAAATAGATATCAATTTCTGTTCCAAAGCAACAAATTCATATCATACTATTTTGTTAAACGATAAGAATTGGCTTAATATTTAGAAAATATCGTATCCGGTAGCAAAGTAACATGATAATACGTTTAAATGTTAAAATGATTTGGAAAGGGGTAAGATTGAGCTAATTAAACATTTGCTTCTACCAAATGTTTAAAACTATAATTTTGCCCGAATTGGTATTGAGCCAATCAACAAACAGAATAATATGCAACTATATAGCAATTCTCTTACACAGTATAAAAGGCTTCTGACAAAGGAGGTAAAAATTGGCGATTTATTGTTGGGTAATCTACACCCTATCAGAATTCAGACCATGACAACAACCGATACCATGAATACCCTTGCTACGGTAGAACAAACTTTACGCTGCGTGCAAGCTGGGGCAGAACTGGTTCGTATAACTGCTCCATCTATAAAGGAAGCGGAGAACCTTTTAAATATCAAAAATGAACTGAAGAAACGTGGTTGTACTGTTCCGCTGATTGCTGATATTCATTTTACGCCTAATGCAGCAGAAGTTGCTGCCAGAATTATTGAAAAGGTACGTGTGAACCCAGGTAATTACGTTGATAAAAAGAAATTTGAACAAATAGATTATACGGATGCAGAATATGTAGAGGAAATAGATCGTATTCGCGACAGATTTACGCCCTTAGTTAAGATATGTAAGGAATATGGCACGGCAATGCGTATTGGAACTAATCATGGCTCTCTTAGCGATAGAATTATGAGTCGCTATGGCGATACGCCAATGGGCATGGTAGAAAGTGCTATGGAATTTTTGAGGATAGCTCGTGGAGAGTCTTATCATAACATTATACTGAGTATGAAATCAAGCAATCCTCAGGTGATGGTGCAGGCTTACCGATTATTGATTAGTAAGATGCAGGAGGAATTCAGAGAATGTTATTCCCTACATCTTGGCGTAACTGAAGCTGGCGATGGGGAAGATGGCAGAATTAAATCGGCAATTGGTATTGGTACTTTACTCGAAGATGGTATTGGGGATACTATCAGGGTTTCTCTTACCGAAGATCCTGAACTGGAAATACCTGTTTGTAAGGATATAGTAAAAAGATATAATTTTATTAATACAACAAATATTAGGACTAAGGTTCCTGAAATTAATAAGTTAACTGCTTACAGTCCTTTTGAATATAAGAAGAGAGAAACATTTGCTGTAGAAAATATAGGAGGTTCAAACGTTCCAGTTGTTATAGCAGATTTCAGTAAAGTGGAAAATATAACGCCTTCCTCTTTGGAGTCAATTGGTTACAAATACGATGTAGCTTCTGATAAATGGTCTATTGGCGATTCTGCTGCCGACTATTTATTTACGGTTAATCAGGAAATTGAATTTGCGCTTCCTGGCACTTTAAGGGTGATACAATATCACCATGCATGGCTATCTGCTAAAGATAAAAATACTCATTTCCCTATACTTGATGCAGATCAATACCTGAATGATTCTTTAGAGAAATCAGCTACAATGAATTTTGTAATGATTGATGCTTATTCTGAAGGATATGAGCAACCAGCTTTAGCCAATATTTTTAATAAATTAAAGTCAGATAATACTGCCGTAATCTGTTTAAGTTCTACCAATAAAAATGCTTTACAAAGTATCAGAAGAATGTTTGTAGAGCTGATAGATAATGAAGTGACAAATCCTGTAATTATTATTTGTGATAGCAATGATGCAACTAAGGAAGAAAGTCTGATACACTATGCAGCTGAAACCGGTGGCTTATTGCTGGATGGTTTTGGGGAGGGTATTTGTTTGGGACATCATTTTAGTAACAAAGCAATTAATCCTGAGTTAAGACTGTTGAATTCTATTGCCTTTGGAATACTGCAAGCTACTCGTAGCAGGATTTCTAAAACTGAATATATCAGTTGTCCCAGCTGCGGTAGAACACTATTTGATTTACAACAAACTACAGCCCGAATAAGAAGTGTAACCAATCATTTGAAAGGGGTAAAAATTGCTATCATGGGTTGCATTGTAAATGGTCCAGGCGAAATGGCCGATGCCGACTTTGGTTATGTAGGTAGCGGTGTAGGAAAGATTACTTTATACAAAGGAAAGGAAGTTGTAAAACGAAATATAGACAGCGATGTTGCGGTAGATGAATTGATTAATTTATTAAAAGAAAATGATGCCTGGGTGGAGGTGAAAGAATAGGATAAAATAGAATTAAATTTAATGTCTAAAAGTCATTAATAAAAAAAGCCCTCAATGATTGTCATTGAGGGCTTTTTACATAGTACTGTAAATATTATCTTTTACTGTAATTCGGAGCTTCTTTGGTAATATCTATATCGTGGGCATGACTTTCTTTTATTCCGGCATTACTAATCTTTACAAAAGTTGCTTTTTGAAGTTCGGTAATAGTCTTAGCACCACAATAACCCATACCGGAACGCAGGCCACCAGTAAACTGATAAACTGCTTCCTGTAAAGTTCCTTTATAAGCTACTCTACCTTCAATACCTTCAGGAACTAATTTCTTAATACCATCTTCGGCATCCTGGAAATAACGATCACTACTACCTTCTACCATAGCGCCAAGAGATCCCATTCCACGGTATTCCTTAAACTTTCTTCCTTCATAAATAATAGTTGCACCAGGACTTTCTTCTACTCCGGCAAACACACTACCCATCATAACGGCATTGGCACCGGCAGCAAGTGCTTTAACCATATCTCCGGTATAACGAATACCACCATCACCGATTATTGGAATATTTCTTCCTTTCAACGCTTCGGCTGTTTGCATAATAGCGGTAAGTTGCGGTACACCTGCACCTGCAACAATACGGGTAGTACAAATAGAGCCCGGTCCAATACCTACTTTTACACAATTAGCACCAGCATCAGCAAGTGCAGTTGCTCCAGCCGCTGTACCAACATTACCAGCAATGATCTGTAAGTTTTTGAATGATTTTCTAAGCTTTTTAACGGTATCTATTACGCCTTTACTATGCCCGTGAGCGCTATCAAGTGTTACAATATCAACTCCAACATGCAAAAGGGCTTCGGCACGTTGCAATACATCAGATGTAATGCCAAGTGCAGCACCAGCAAGCAAACGACCCATACCATCTTTTACTGCATCGGGATAGTTGCGAAGCTGTAAAATATCTCGGTAAGTGATTAGCCCTACCAATTTTCCATGCTTACTTACTACCGGTAATTTTTCAATTTTATATTGTTGCAATATCTTCTCTGCCATGGCAAGATTAGTGCCTTCAGGAGCAGTAATAATATTGGTGGATGTCATCACCTCACTAATCTTCTTAGACCTATTATTTACTTCAAATCTTAAATCCCTATTGGTAAGAATACCTACCAGTTTATCTTTTGTATCTACAATAGGAATGCCCCCAATCTTATTCTCTTTCATCATCTGCAAAGCTTCGCCAACAGTAGCAGTAGGCAACATGGTAATGGGGTCAACAATCAATCCGCTTTCACTACGTTTAACTTTACGAACCTGCTCTGCTTGTCTATCGATGGACATATTTTTGTGTAGGATTCCAATACCGCCTTCTCTTGCTAAAGCAATTGCTAATTCGGCTTCTGTAACCGTATCCATTGCTGCGGAAAGAATTGGGATATTAATGGTTAAATCTTTAGTAAGCTTGGTTTTAGTAGAAACATCACGCGGTAATATTTCACTATAAGCAGGTACCAGTAATACATCATCGAATGTTAGACCTTCAATAAACTGACGAGTGGAAGTATTAGCTGTAAGTGGGGGAGATTTCTTTGTTGCCATGAGCAAAGATAATTACCTAAGTGAAATGGCGAAAAAATTGTTGGATAAAAGGCATGGATGATTATTATAAAGAAATGAGGGCAAAAAAATCGATAATTAAAGCAATGGGTAACTGCTCCTTGTATCTAAGAATTAATTATCAATTTAGACAAAGAAAGTATAGTATTAATTTATCTTGATTTTAGCCAGCTTTCTGGATTAAAATAGTTTCCATGGCTATCCATAATACGGAACTCAACAGCACCTCCGCCACTAAAATCGGCAGCAGCTTTACCTACAATAGTTCCAGCATTTACTTTTTGACCTTTAGTTACATTCGTACTGGATAATCCATTATAAATAGTAAAGTATTTCCCATGACGAATTAATATGTATTTGTATTCATCCAAATCATGAAAATCTATTACTTCACCATCAGCAACACATTTTACAGATGAACCCACTGGTGTAGAAATTACAATTCCATCATTATTAATAATCATTGAAGGCCCAATTACCTCTTTACCAAAATGGTGAATAATATCTCCTGTTGAAACTGGCCAAGGTAAACGCCCCTTTCTTTTTTCAAGCTCAATAGACTCAGTTAATCCTTCTGGGGTTGATTCCAATGAACTATAAGTTCGATTATTATTATTAGCGGCTACAACACCTTTGCTGGTAGGCTCAGGAACTGTTGCTGGTTTAGTAGCAGTGCCGTTAGCAGTCGTTTTTTTAGGTTCATTTGCAGCTTGTGCTTTAGCTGCTGCATCCTGACGTTTCTTTTCTTCAGCAGCTTTTTGTCTGGCTAATTTTTCTCTCTTTTCAGCCTCCGCTATTTCTTTTCTAATAGCAGCATCAATTGCTTTATTTAATTCCTGTCTTTGCTTTTCACGTTTTTTTAGCTGAGCAGAAATAGTTTTTTCCTGATCTTTAAGTTGCTTTACAGCCAGATCTTTATCTTTCTTATCTTGCTCAAGCTCTTTCTTTTGATTGTTCTGTAACTGAAGAGCAGCACTCATATCCTTTCTGTTCAAACTTAAATCTTCGGAATGGTGTTGTAATAGATTCTGCGTTTTTACAATTGTTTGTGCCTGCGTTTCTCTGAACTGTCTGTAACTTTTTAGATAAGCAATTCTCTTAATTGCATCGTCAAAACTACTGGCAGAGAATAGGAAATTCAGGTAGCCATAGTTACTCCTGTTCTTATAAGCAAATACGATACTTTGTGCATACTGAATTTTAAGCGTATCAAGTTCTTTCTTTAATCTATATATTTCTCTTTCATCCTGGAAAATTGTTTCATCAAGACGATGTATATCTCTATTAATGTTAGAAATCAGTCTTTCTCTCGCATTTAATTTCTGCATTGCCAAACGGTAAGCGGCCATTGCTTTGGGCTTATCTCCATGTATTGTATTGAGGCTTTGTCGCAAATCATCAATTTCTTTCTGTATCTGTTGCTTTTGTCTTTGCAGGTCTTCTTTAGAAGATTGTGGTTGTGCAAATGACAACGTTGTGCCTAACAGCAGGACAAAAGAAAATATGATGTGCTTATAATTCATTCTGTTATTTGAAGACCATTAATATATAGAACGCAGGAATCAGGTATAAAATTATCTTCTTTTATAGTTTTTAGGTAAGCTGAAGTTATACTTTAACGGTTCATTAAACGTAAAGTCCTTGTATTCAAGATTGACATCCAGCTTAGATTTTTCAGCAACAGACATTTTACGAACAGTAGCAAACTGATAATTGTTAACTGCCATAAACTCTGAATAGGTAATATCGCAGGTCCTGTTTCTAAGTGCATCTAAATCGTCAAGTTTGCTATGCAATACTCTATAATCTGTATTGTCCAGTGAAATAAGGTGTTTAAAAATACTGCCATTAATTAATACCAATAGTTGATTAGGCAAAGATTTGTAGGACACTACATTACTATCCAGGAATATAGGGTTACCAATAATTAAATCCTGCAAAGTGTAAAAATCAAAAGGAATCTGAATAGCTTCCTGCAGGTAGTTTACAGCTCTTTTTTCAATCCATTTATCTACCTTATTTACTAAGATAACACTATCTTTAGTTACCTTAACCTGCATGCCTACAATACCTAATAACCCTTTTATCTGAATAAGAATAATACTATCTTTCTTAATACTGACATAGGCTGTAACATGCTGACTAATTTCCTGTCCCTCATAGTCCACTTTAATCTTCCCATTGAAGGTTGTAAAGTCGATTTTTCTTTTAGCTACCTTACTAAGTATATCTTTAACCAAAGCTGCAGAATCTACTGTAGGAATATCTTTAATTTTTACTGATTGTGTAGTATCCTTTCCTGCTATTGCAGCTTTAATAGTCTGAACTTTTCTGATAGGTCTGCATGCAAATAATACTATGCTAAGTAGCCCTATTATATATATCCCTTTTCTCATAATTATTGTTTACCGGTATGACCAAAACCACCATGTCCTCTTTCTGTTGAATTAATATCAGTAGCAATTATCCATTCTACTTTTTCAATTGTTTGAATAACCATCTGCGCTATTCTATCACCATGAAGTATAGTCTGATTTTCGGAAGATAAGTTTATTAAAATTACTTTTATTTCTCCTCTGTAATCTGCATCTATTGTGCCTGGAGTATTTAAACAAGTAATTCCTTGTTTAATAGCCAATCCACTTCTTGGTCTTATCTGTGCTTCATATCCAATAGGGAGTTCGAGAAACAGACCAGTAGGAATTAATATTCTCTCTAATGGTTTTATGATTATTTCATTTTTCAGACTTGCTCTTATGTCCATACCAGAGGAACCAACGGTAGCATATTCCGGTAAAGGATTGCCCGATTGATTGATTATTTTAACTGATATTACTTGTTTCACGGGGGCGAAAGTAAATAAATAGGGGCAATAAGGCTGTTAAAAAACCATGGAAAGGACTCCGTTCAAAAAAAAGTTTTTTGTAATTTAATAAAGTTCCCTAATTTGCCGCAAAATAAATAATTATGAACAGACTAATTTTACCACTAATGATTTTGTCCGCTGTGATTGGCGGAAGTGCTAATGCACAAAGCAGCAGAGCTTTTGCTGTAACCAGTGATGTTAAGGGTTCGGTTAATTGGCTAAACGTCCAGGAAATTAATCTGAACAACGGATCTACATTAAAACCTATTTACAACCCTTCTGCAACTAAGACGGTAGTATTTGAAGGAAATACAACTGCATTAAGAACTGTTGGCGCAAATAGTGTAGCTACTGAAAATGGTGTTGCAGCTGCAGCGTATGATGCTAAAAACAACCGACTTTATTACACCTTAATGCATGGAACAGATTTGCGTTATTTTGATCTTAATGCAACTGAATCTAAGGTTGTTATTAATAATGATGCTCAGTTTTCTACTGGCGTTAAAGTAGATGAAAGCAATGTTATTACTCGTATGACTTTTGCTGCTGATGGTTTTGGTTATGCTTTGACTAACGATGGTAATCAATTAATTCGTTTTTCTACTGGAGCTCAACCGGAAATAGTAAAACTTGGTAGCCTTATAGATAGCAAGAAAAATAAAGACATTTCAGTACACGTTCAATGTACTTCATGGGGTGGAGATTTAGTAGGAGATATCTACGGTAACCTTTATTTGTTTACTATGAGAAACAATATCTTCAAAATTAATATTAATACCAGAGAAGCTGAGTTTGTGGGAACAATTAAAAATCTTCCTACCGACTTCACTACTAATGGTGCTGCTGCAGATGAAGATGGTAATGTAATTGTTGCAAGTGCTATTAATAACGATAGTTATTATAAAGTAAATCTTTCTACTTTAAATGCTGTTGCATTAACTAATAAAGGAGAAGTAGCACTTACCAGTACTTCTGATTTAGCAAGTGGTAATCTTATTTTCCAAAGCAAAACAGCTACTGTTTCTGCTCCGGTAACTACCACTACAAATGCTAATATTGAAATGTATCCTAACCCAGTTATCAACCGTACTTTCAATGTACAGTTTGGTAAATTGCCAGTAGGAAATTATACTATTGAAATCAGTGATATTAATGGTCGTAAAATAACTACTAAAACTTTTGCAGTGAATGGTGCTCAGAATTCTAAAATGAGTTTACCTTCAGCTACTAATAGTGGATTATATATGGTAAGAATATTCAATGCTTCAGGAGCTGTTGTTTATACCAACAAACTTGCAGTAGAATAACATAATTTTCTTTGATCAAACTAAGTCCCTGCTGTTGAATAAACAGTGGGGATTTTTTTATTAGGTAATGTTAACTATTATCCGATTTTTGTGGTATGCACGATATTGAACCATACCCAAACTGGAGGCACATATATATAGCGGAAGAAGATAAGCTCTCCCCTTTTTATGGAAGAGAATATAGCGAGTTTGAATTCTCTCAAACCGTATACAATTATTATATACATCCTCAGTGGGACGAATTTGGCAGTAAGACCTTATATCTCAAGATTATCTACGTAGATTATGAATTGAACTTTGCTGTAATAGAATTAATAGGAGAGTGGAACGATGCTATTGAAAACGATATCATGGAGCTAAAGCGTGAAGTGATAGACCGTTTGTATGCTGTAGATATTTATAAGTTTATCCTGATTACAGAAAACGTTTTAAATTTTCATAGTGGTGATAAAGACTATTACGAAGAATGGTACGAAGAAGTGAATGATAAGAACGGATGGATTGTAAGTGTAAATATGCCAAAAGCTACTCAGTACGACTTTAAAAACAGAAAGCTTGATCGTATGATAGAATTAATTGAGTTGCCTCAATGGAGAGCTTATAAGCCCTATCACTTATTTAAGAAGATTGAAGAAGATAGATTAGGTGGAGTGAAAATGCTGGAATGATAACTTGACTACTTCTTCCCCATCAAAAACTCCAGTGGTACATGTAGTCTCTTGCTCCAGGCTATCTCGGAATGATTCTCACCTGGATAAAACTTAGTTATCCAATGCTTGGCAGTATATCCTTTTGCTTTCATGATTAAATCAGCTTTTAGCTGAAATGGTTGATACATAGAATCTAAGGTAGCATTGCCATAATCAAAGTAAATGAAATGATCTTTAAGAGATGGAAGATGGCTCTTTAAATAGCTTAGAAAAGCTCCTGGAATTGGATTGTTATCTACGGTAAATATTCCTGGCCAATGTGTAGACATACAAGCTGCACCTCCAAACACATTAGGGTATTCACAAATAGCATACATCGAGATTAATCCTCCCATGCTGGAGCCCGCAATAAATGTATTGCTTTTATCTTTTAAAGTAGCATAATGATGGTCTATATATGGCTTCAACTCTTTTACAATAAACTTCAGATAATTATCAGAAACTACTTTATGTTTAAATACATTAAAACCATTTGGTCTGGTACTATTATATAGTCGATGCTGTATAGAATCTGGTAGAGATTCAAAGGGTTTCTGTGGAAAGTATTCCGAATGTCTTAAAGTGTCATCATGCCAGATACCCACTACAATACAATCTCTAATTTTATGCTTTTTAATAAGGCCGCTTACTACTTCATCTACCTGCCATTCCAGATGATTCCATGTAGTTACAGAGTCGTACAACATTTGTCCATCATGCATATATAATACTGCATATTTTTTGCTGGTATCATAGCCGTCAGGCAACCATACATCTATGTTGCGTGGTACTACATAACTTGATTTAAAACTACTTATTCTTTCAATTTTACCCGAAGCAACTTTAGGCAACTGAGCATTAATAGTAGTCCCTATAGAAAAACAAAATATTAATAAGAATATGTATTTCATAAATATGTAAAATGCAATTAAATGAACTTATAAATATAGGTAACGATTGTATTATTCTATCTCCTGCCTCCTGACTCCTGTCTCCTCCATTTACTCCATTATCTTCTTCCATAATTCTGGTATTCTTTTCACCCATACCGATTCTCTTTTCTTATCCATTACATTGATAGCAGGAGTGCCCCAGTATACTTTGCTACCTTCCAGATTACCTACTACGCCACTCTGTCCCATCACATTTGCATTAGCACCAATAGTGATTGTTTTATTTACACCTACCTGTCCCCACAAGCATACGCCATCTTCAATTGTTGTTCCTCCAGATACACCAACCTGTGTAGCAAACAAACAGTTCTTACCTACTATTACATCATGACCAAGGTGTACCATATTATCTATAATAGTTCCTCTGCCAATAGTGGTGCTATGCGTTACACCCCTGTCTATAGTGCAGTTACAGCCAATCTCTACATTATCTTCTATCACTACATTGCCACAACTTTTCATTCTCTTATACCAAACATCTCTGTTCTTTTTAGTATTGTAATAGAATGCATCCCCACCAATAATGGTGCCCGATTGTATCACTACATTATTGCCAATTATAGAATAATCTCTAATAACTACATTGGGATGAATTACACATCCACTACCAATAGTAACATAGTTTCCAATTACTGCGCCAGGCATAATAATTGCATCTGTAGCGATAGTTGTATGAATACCAATTACCTCTTTCTGTGGAAGGAATGGACGATAGTGTTCTACTATTTTCAAGTATGCTTCAAAGGGTTCATCTACAAGTAATAATGTTTTTCCTTCTGGTACTTTTACTTCTTTATTATTAATGATAATAAAGGTTGCAGCACTCTCTAAACATTTATTATAATACTTTGGATGATCAACAAATACAAGGTCTCCAGGCTCTACTCTATGTATTTCATTTATACCTTTTATAAGGTCCTTACTATTACCTATTATTGCTGCATTTATCAACTCTGCAATCGTGCTAACTTCAACAAGTGAAGGAAAATTCATATCCTATAATTTTAATCAAAGGTAATGTTATGCATATTGTGTAGTATAGCTTTTAGTAATTTTCTTATCATAATTTTATTACAACACATTCTTCATTTCATCAACACTTTTAGTAATAAGGTGGAATGTAGATTATAATTTAACGCAACATATTGTTGTTTGTAATCATCATAAAAGTAATTATAAAATCAATGTATCAATCTATACATAACAACATACATATGTTGAATGAAACCCTTTATTCATCAATGTTTCAGAAGAATGATATAGACGCATAGTTGATACATGTTTTATAAACTATGTGAATTTTTACTTTACTTAATTCAC
>CAIVPM010000008.1 GCA_903907815.1 uncultured Chitinophagaceae bacterium
CGGCAAAACTTTAGGAGCGATATTACCAATTTTCTTCAGTTGATTCCAGTACTTTTTGGTTTCTGCATCCAGTTCATGAACAGCACAGTCCATATTATCTTCATTAATCGAAATAGCCAGTGGCATACCATGCATATTACCACTTGGAGTAGTATAAGGAGTATGCAAATCGGCGTGAGCATCAATCCAGATAACCCCTAATTTACTATTAGGTTTAGCCATTTTAATACCAGCAATAGTGGCACCTGCAGAACTATGGTCTCCACTTAGGACTACTGGCAGGAATTTATTCTTAATAGTCTCTTGTACCGACTTACTTATTTTCTCGTACATACTAAGTACTCCTTTAATCCTTTTGGCATAAGGAGACTCTATAGGTTCGAACAATAACTTATTCTCAGTAGGGATTTTTTCGGAAGGGAAGTGAACAAAAAAGTTACTCATAAAATCCAGTGCAGCAATCTTAATAGCATCAATCCCTAAACTTGCACCTCTTGTACCCGCACCAATCTCGGAGGGTACTTCTATCAATTTAATATTCTTCATAAACAAGCATTTGTTTCAATCGTATTATCTAACTTCTATCAGATTTAGTTTGATTCCATAGCTAAGGCCATCATCAGATAAAGGATTATCTGTGTAGGCACTTTGTTGCCATGTCCAGTGTAAAAACTCTTTATAAATCAAGCCAGTATTCTTGGCATATATTTCTACTGAATAACTTTTCGACTGATAAGGAACTGAACCAATAGGAGCATTAGGCGAAAGTTCGTCCTGTTGCAATATGGTGTAGGTACTATCATATGTTCCTTTTAAAACAGTATAGGGGGTATTACAATTTTGAAATGAATACAACCATTTGTCCAGAAACTTATGCGGCGTATTGCCATTATTATCCGCTGTATCGGTATTAATTAACCGGTTTCCATACCAGCTATTGCCGTCCGTTATGGGTAGAGAGATCGTTACAAACTTTAAATTATTTTCATTGTGTTCTATATGATTAGCATCGAAAGTTTCAAAAATAGTAGAAGCATAGTTCCAGCCATATTGGTTTGCAGTATCCGATATGTAGCGATAAATACGGAAGGTAAGTCTGTTGGTAGCATCATAGAACTGACTTTCAACGCTATCTTTTGCCAGATAGGTCTTTACTACAAATCCTGTACGGGCAGGATTAAGTACCGTTGAATCCATTCTGTAAATAAATACTTTACCAACAGAAAGAGGGTTGAGGTCGGTTGTTTGTAATAAAGAAATACCACCGGTCTTTTTAGCACATCCAATGGACAGTACTACTATACATAGAATACCTAATATCTTATAACTGAGTCTCAATTTTTTCTCCATTTAAAAATTAAAAATAACGACTATACGTTATATAGGACAGCAAAAAATAAAAAGCGGCTAACTGTTTTATGTAGTTAGCCGCTTTATTAACAATCTTTTTTATTATTTATCCCAGATAAGCTTTCAATGCACCACTATATCTTGCTTTTTGTAAGCGTTTAATAGCTCTTTCTTTAATCTGACGGATTCTTTCTTTCGTTAAATCGTACTTCTGACCAATCTGCTCAATCGTAACGCCACTTTCGCCATCAAGACCAAAATAAGCGTTTACAATCTCTGCTTCTCTTGGACTTAATGATTTAAGCACTCTCTTAATTTCTTCTCTCAAAGAGTCTTTCATTACGTCGTCATCTGTATCATCATTTCCTTGTAGTAAATCGCCCATAGCCACATCTTCTGCTTCGTGTACAGGAGCATCTAAGGAAGTATGACGTGTATTACTCTGGAAAATGTTGTTGATTTCAGTTTCGCTCATCTCCAGGATATCGCTCAACTCTTCGGTAGAAGGTTCTCTTTCGTGCTCTTGTTCAAAAGCCATGTAAGCTTTATTCGCACGGTTATAAGTACCTATCTTATTTTGTGGTAAACGAACCAGTCTTCCTTGTTCAGCCAAAGCCTGAAGGATTGATTGACGAATCCACCATACAGCGTAAGAAATGAATTTAAAACCTTTAGTTTCATCAAAACGTTGAGCTGCTTTAATAAGACCTAAGTTTCCTTCGTTAATCAAATCACTTAGCGATAAACCCTGATGCTGATATTGCTTAGCAACAGAAACCACGAAACGAAGATTTGCCTGTACTAATTTATCTAAAGCACGCTGATTACCCATCTTAATACGTTGCGCCAGAGTAGTCTCTTCTTCAGGAGTAATCATCGAAATCTTCGAAATCTCCTGTAGGTACTTCTCAACCGCTTGTGAATCTCTATTGGTAATCTGGGTTGCTATCTTGAGTTGCCTCATAATGTATCTGTATTTTTCAATTAAGTCTTACTAAAAATCCCACCTATATATCCACTATTTTACCTAAAGTTAATATCAGGGGTCGGCAAAGTTAAGTATTGAGAGCCAAATTTTATAATCCCTTTAGTAATATTTATGTAAAAGGGGGTTAAAAATACCCATTTTAGCAATTATTAGCCCTTCATCTTACAATTATTTCTATTAATTGATTGTGATTGAGTAGTTTTTGTAACTGTTAGGCTTAGTTTAAAGGGTTTGAAAGGTATAATTCAAAGTAGGAGGGTGAGACAGCTACCTAAAAGAAATTAAGGGTTAGTGTGAAAGCGGATAGCCTTATTAATATATTGAAAATCAATATTTATAATCTATAGCGCAGTATTACCTTATAAATAAGGATAGATTTTAGGTAGCGATTTAGTATTTATAATAGTAGTAGGACAAAATATTGACTAAGACTATCAACTTATTGACTGATGTTACGCAAGAGTTATGAAAAATGGAGTTATTCCGTTATATAATAGTGAATA
>CAIVPM010000009.1 GCA_903907815.1 uncultured Chitinophagaceae bacterium
ATACTTTTCTTTTTCTGTGCTTAATGGATGTTTCAATTTAAAAGTCTTTATTTCTTTAAGTTCTTTAAGCGAACCATTCAAACATTTGTACAGTATTAATTTTGTTATTTTGGTATGATCATTTTCATTAGCACAATTGTACAATTCTAAATTATATAAATAGTACTTTGAATAATTTTTGAAAGTGTATAATGTAGATGTAATGTTTCCGCAGTTTTGTCTATACTCTTGAAAATCGCAATAAATATTGTGTAAAGTATCTATTAAATAAATGTCATAATTCAATATACCGCAAACAGTATCTATAAAATCATTAATTGATGGTTTGAAAAAATATAATTCACTTTCAAAATATGTCTCTCTAACTATATCAATAAACCCATCTTTATTAATGTCTTTAATGTAGAAATTATTTAATTTATTTCCGTCATAAAATTCAATTCTGTTCTGCCATTTATTCGATACAAATTTCTGTACAGTTGCAGTCTGAGGAAAAGTATCTGTACGAATATGAACAACTCTAAACTTATCATTTCCTACTGAGAAATAATATACATAAGATTTATGAAAACAATCTGATATAGATTTAACTATAGGAACTTTTGAATAATCATTTAAGTCATAACTATCTTTAGGAAAATTGGTAGCGCCTTCCGAATTAGTTTGATAATCTTGTCCCCAAGTATTTGAGAAAATAAAAATCAAAATAAATAAATATAAATATTTCAACATAACATGGATGTATTATTGGTTGCCTCTAACTGTTATAGCCTATTGTTCCAACTGCAATATACTGTTCTTAAATTGAATGAAGTCATCCGCTATTGTAAAACTAATTTTTTGATACTACACTATTATGTTTTTACAAATCTTCCCCTTAGCTTTAGAAAAGGTTTTTCAACTAATTTGTTCACTAACATTGCCCCTAATAAGGACGTTACAATACAAATTAAAAACATACTATTACTGTCTTTTTCAACTTGAAATTTTGAAAAATAATCCTGCGTAATATGTATTATTATTTTATGCGTTAAATAGATTGAATAAGATAAAGTAGCTATGGTTGTAGTTACAGTAGAACTTGTTTTGAACAATACAGTTTTGGGACAGATTGCATATATAACCATCAGTCCATATCCTACACTAACCAAAGGGAAGCCAAAGATTGATGCAACAAATGTTTCCTGGTCCATACAAATAAAGTAAGCCAATATTAAAGTTAGTAAACTAATCCAAAAAACTATGTTTACGTATTTAAATAATTGCATTTTTATATTGGGGTAAAACTTAAAGAAAGCTGCTACAGTCACGCCTACTAATAAACCATCCAACCTACAAAATGTGGGATAATAAATCCACTTATACCAATAGGCCCAGGAATCATTATTGTCTATAAATGGCAACACTTTTATTTGCCATGTACAAATTCTTGCTATAAAACTAATTATAAATAACAGGATTAAAAGTACCCTACTTTTCTTCATTGCTTTAAAATACAGCAGTATCATTAGCGTTAGTGGCAAAAACAAATAAAATTGTTCTTCAATGCAAAGTGACCAGGCATGTGAAAAAGTTCCTTGACTACGAAGGTCGAGCCCAAAGTTTTGCATAAAGCTTAAGTATTTCCAGAGTGGTGCAAGTCCTTCTCTTTCTCTACAAAAAGGTATCATAAAATATAGGGCAACTACTAAAAGATACGCAGGAATTATTCTGAAAAAGCGTTTAATAAAAAAGCTTTTAAAAGAGATTGGTTTTTGTGCTTCAATTTTAGAAAACAATTGCGCTGAAATTAAATAACCACTTAAAACAAAGAACAGATCCACCCCTGTCCATCCAAATATACTGATAGTATTTGTCCAGTCTGGATGAGGAAACAAACGTCCATAATGATATAAAAAAACTAAACCAATTGCTACTGCTCGCAAATGGTCTAATCCAAAAAGCCTTATCTTTTCAGGTGCTTTTCCATCTACTATTATTTGATTCATTAATTTATTCTTTTAGAATTTAAGGGAGCTTGTATAGGCTTGCTACTATAAGTTGAAGGAAATATCTGCTAGTATCTTTTATCGTGTTGGGCTAGTCTACATGAACGCAACACAATTGTTTGATTCTCATTCATCATTTCTGTATTCTAAAATATCGCCAGGTTGACAATTAAGAACTTTGCAAATTGATTCAAGTGTATCAAATCTAACACCTTTTGCTTTTCCAGTTTTCAAGATTGAAAGATTAACGGTAGTAAGTCCAACTTTTTGGGAAAGTTCGTTAAGCGTCATCTTTCGCTTTGCCATCATTACATCCAAGTTGATTATTATTGCCATAGGTTATATAAATGCCTCGTTTTCGTTTTTAATAATCAACGCTTTTGTTACAAATTGTTTTACTGCCCACAAAATTATTGCTAATAGAAAATACATTGTTTGAGGCTCTTGGAAGATTAAAAGCTTTGTGAATGATCGAAATAATAAATTGGAAACACTCTTTATTGAAGACCATTGTCTGAAGTGAACTTCATAAAAATTGTTGGATATAATTTGAACCGACCCTAATAAAGCAATTCCTACGCAGGAAATAATCACACCATCAAATGCTTTTAAACTCTCATTATCAAAATAACCTTTTTGCTGATACTTTCTAAATAGTTTAAAAAGTAGAAAACTTACGAATAAAAAAATGATGTTGTTACAAATTTGAATAACAAACCAAATGAAGGGCAATTGATTATTCGGAATAACTCCGTTTGTGTTGTCCATTAAAAAAGGAATGAACCAACGAACATGATATATTAATGCTAATGATGAAAAAAAGATTGCACCCCATAAAACTGATTTTATGTAGATAAGATTGGAGAATTTTGAATCGTTCATTTTGTTATTAATTTACAAATGCAAATGTAAAAACAATTTTAATTAAAACAAATATTTTTTATCGTTTTATTTTAATTTATTATTGCAATGATTAAATTATCTATGCTAACTTCATACTAAATTGTCTATTTGTTAGAATACGTCAATTATATATTAGCACTTACCATCATATTACGCTTAATAATTGTTGCAGTATTTAAGACTCTAGCAATTAACGGCTCTAAATTTGATACCTTTTTTCCCCGTTATTGCAAAATTACTTGTAAGCAGTTAGTCATTCTAACAATTATTGCTTACTTCTTTTCATTAAAAACTCTTCTTTTCTAAATTTGCCCTTATCACTTCCTTCTATTCTGGCGTATAACGAATCGGGGGTAGGATTTTTATAAATTATACGTTGCGGAAAATCATGTTCCTTATTTTCAAAAATCATTTCGGTGTTTTCATTTGAAATAAATTTAAAGGGTATAGCATGTGCATTGTTTTGATCGCTTACTGTTGGAATATAAAAGAGTTCATTATGCTTAAGTTCCAATGATATACTTTCTGAAAATACTGTATCATTATTAGTAATCATAAAACTTCTACCTGTAAATATTGTATCATTAGTTTTTGTCCAGATTTCATATAAACTTCTGTCTTTTAATTTATCCTCCCACTTTCCAAGAACCCATTCCATTTGTTTTATTTTGCTTAGCACTGTAGTAGATTCGTTTACTTTATTAACTTTCACAGAATTGCTGTTGCAAGAAAGAACACATATTAGAAATACCCCAAAAGATAATTTATTCATAGCATTAATTATTTACTTTTTTTTATCTTATTAAAAGGTTTATGCTCTGTAGTCTTTTTTACTTGTCCATTACAGGAAGTTGCGAAAAACAGTATTATCAGAAAAGTCAAAACTTGAGTAGGTGAGAATTTAATTTTCATTGTTCAAATTGTAGTAAATGTTCTTCGTTTTACAGTTTGTGTGTCTTTGCTTGGCAGCAGCGGCACTATACACTCCTCAAATTTAAATTAGTTCCTTCCGTTGTTACAAAACTGCTTTTTATATCATGGCTTACATTTTATTTAATTACCCTCAAATTTTTCAGATTAATACTTCCGCACTTAATTTCAATCTCGTCTATTAATGTGATTGGTTTAGTAATCGAATATCGTGATATTTTATAAAAAAGATCTTGACCTTTTAGGTTGAGTTCTGTTCGTGTCGCACCAGTTGCTTCTTCTGTCAACACGAGCATTAAGAAGTAAAAACCACTCGATTCATTTGAGTTAATAGTTCTTTTAAATGAAGGCTGTTTATGATTATTATTATCTAAAAATGATTTTATGTCTTTCAGACCATAAAGAAACAAGGGGAATTTATCAATTGTCATAGTGTCGGTAGGTACCAATATTCTAAAGTATTTACTTGGGAAATTCGAAATCTCATATGAATTTATAGGAGGATCAATCTTTAATTCTAGAGAATTATCTGTTTCATTGATTATCCGTGTCCAAAATACAGCGTAACCACATACCTTGCCATCAGGATTAGTGTATTTTACTCCGCCTCTTGGAAAACCATTTTGTATTTTTATTCTCTTACCGGCAGGATCAATATATTCATACTTGGTGTAGATGTCTTTATCGTCATTTTGGACATTTTTTACTGTAGATATAGTTTCTTTATTAACAGCATCTAGCTTCGATCTGACTCCCTGCTTACAGTAAAAAAGGCCTGCAGTTACAACTATTAATAATATACCTTTTGTCATTTTTAATAAATTAGTTTACTGTCGGTCGTAGCTAGCGTATAGATAGGTATCGCGATGGCAGGGCAAGAATCCTCGTCCGCTGATAACCAAAGCTCAATACTGTTCCAAAAGCCAAATATAAG
>CAIVPM010000010.1 GCA_903907815.1 uncultured Chitinophagaceae bacterium
ACATTCTCGCTGATATTCGCTTTTAATCTAACCAGATTATTCACCTTTAATAACAGTTCATTTATTTTAAATGGTTTAACAACGTAATCGTTAGCACCTAATTCTAGTCCGTTTAAAATATTGGTATCCTGTGTTAATGCAGAAATAATGATAACAGGAATATGCTTGATCCTTGAATCGCTTTTAATGATTTTTAATATCGAAAAACCATCCAGAGAATCGCCCAGCATTATATCCAGCAGAATTACATCCGGTAAGTTCTGAGAAAGGGTTTCTAAAGCCTCATTACCATTAGTAGCCTCTAATGTATTATATCCATGAAGACTTAATAAATAAGTAAGACTTTCTCTAAGTACAGCATTATCTTCTACCAGAAGTACGCTTGGTTTATTTAATTCAGTCAACATATTAATTTATTCGTTAATTTTTAGTATGAAAAATTATCAGATCAGGTATTTATCTAAAGTTTATTGAGGAAATATTTAAAATGCTCTTGCTGCAAATGTGAAGAAAATAATCTACTTAATCAATGTTTTTTTATTTTTCAATTAAATTTTAATGTTAATCTATTACCATATTATTTAATTAATCTGCATTTTTAATTATTTTTCTTTAATTAATAAGGCTTTTTATGCTTAAAATCTAAATTTGAAGTACCTTGATTTTCATATAAAAATTAAAAAATAGAATAAGATTATCCAATATTTGACAGGTCGAATATTTCTAAAAACTAAACTTATGCACTTTAAAGATAATTTTGTAGCAGTAATTTCGTTTAATTAATAGTTTTAACCGTACAAATGCGTATAAAGTCAACAATTTTGAATATAATATCCCCCAAATTATCGAGATGGATACTTATACTTTGCTTATTATTAAGCATCAATAACTTATTTTCTCAACCCATTTCTGCTCCAAATAATATTTTTGTTAGGCCATTCAAAAAAAATGCAATATTCTATTCAAAGTCTAGTGTAGGTTTTTTATTAAAGCTTACTAGTAATAGTTCCGAAAGACAAAGAGGAACTATTGCAATTGAAATTAAAAATGCAGTTAACGGGGTTGTATTTCACGATAACATCAGTATTTATATTAATTCTAAAAGTTCATATAGAAAGGACCTTAATTATGGCAAATTAGGTTTGCTAAGTGGTATTTATACTATGTATGTTAATGTTACCACCAATGCAGGTACTTCGGTAAACCATTTTAGCTTTATTGTCGACCCCGATAATGCAGCTATAAAATCCTTCAGACCTGCTGATTTTGGAACTTTCTGGGAGGAAACTAAAAAAGAACTTTCCGCTATTAATCCAAATTTCCAACTTAAAAAAAGATCTGATTTAAGTACTTCTCATGCCGATGTTTATACACTTGAATTTCAGTCTTTGGACAATATTACTGTTCGTGGTTATTTAACTACACCTAATAAAAAAGGGCTGTTCCCTGTTTTGTGTATGTTTCCTGACTATGTTACAGAAATGAAGCCTGAATTTATATCAAATACGGCTGTTCTAACACTAAATATCCGAGGAATAGGCAACAGTAGAGATAAAATAAAACCCGACTTTACCCAATACATGAATGTGGATGCCAGTAATAAGAAAAAATTTATTTACCGTGGTGTTTATATGGATTGTTATAGAAGCATTGATTTTTTATTTAAAAATGGTAATGGATTAGGAATAGATACTTCAAAAATATTGCTTAAAGGAGTAGGACAAGGCGCTGGACTTTGCGCTGTTACCGTAGTTTTATACCCTAAAATAAAAGGGATTATAATGGAAAGACCATTATTCCTTGACATACGGAATATGATGGCAAATGCTGAATTAAACAAACCTGCGAACTGGCCTGCTAGCAATATGCTGGACTATTGCAATGGTAAAATAAGTGCTATTACTAAAGATAACTTTTTGAAGACCTGGGATTATTTCGACCCAGTAAACTTTGCGCCTTACATTGGATGTCCTATTCTTTATGGTTTTGCTTACCGAAGTACTATGACGCCATCTATAGGCCATTTAAGCTTTCTTGGCCAAACCAGAGTTGATTCTAAAGACATAATAATGTGTACCGAATGTGAAAATGAAATGGATAATAAATTTTATGGCTTTCAGGGGACCTGGATAAATGAAGTTTTAAATATTCCTTAATTAATCTATCATCAAGATATAACAATGAAAAAAAGTAAATTAATATTATTCTGTATAACAATATTGTTGTTTTCACAACAAGTGAATGCTGGGTTTCCTATTGGTAAAGGTCGTTGGTTATTAGTGCCTACTTTTAACCATTATGTAGCAAACAGTTACTGGGATGACAATAGGTCCTTGCATAATTTTGATAATAATGGAAGATTTGTTTCCAACTATTTTGGGGTTTATGGTGGATATGGTATCAATAGAGACTGGGAATTTGTTTTCAAAGTTCCCTTCATCAGCAATACATACACCAGCGATGTATTAATAGAACCAAACTCAGGTATTGGCGATGTGAATTTGGGAGTTTGTTACTATTTAAGTCACTATGATTATTACCGACACCTTTCTTTAACTGGTACTTTAATTGTTCCTTTTTATAGTAATGATACTGCTACCTATAAACATACTTTATTGGGAAATGGATCAATGGGTATTGAAGCTAAATTAGGTTATGCCGGTACTAATCAGAAATTTCTAAAGAAAACATTTTATGATTTAGAAGTAGGTATCCGTCAATATTTTGCTACAGAAGGGCCTACTCAATTATTTACTAATTTAACCTTTGGTGTTCCTATAGATGATAGCTGGAAAGCTGCGGCTACCCTAAGAGGCGTTACTTCCAGCAGCCCTTATGGTAATAGAAATTCTAATTTCGCATTCTCTCCTTTAAACAGAGAATACGATTATCTAAGATTCGAACTTGCAGCAGGTGTAAAAGCTACCAGAAGCACTTCTATTTGGCTAAGTGTATATACCGATATTATGGGTAAACATATTGGAAAAGGAAGCGGTTATTCTGTTTTCGCTGTAATTAAATTCTAGTATACAAGATGATAGGAGTCTGGTGAATACATTAATGAGAATAATTTCTCTAATCCACTAATGCGCTATATTTTTCATGCTCCCTCTTTTTCTCATTTCTCTGCGGTTCTGTATTGTTATATTAATCCGCTAATTCATTAATTCATTAATTCGCCAATTCGCTAATTCGTTAATCCGTTAATCCGTTAATCCGTTAATTCTCTCATGAAATCTGCGTTATATAAACTACATATTGCTGTATTTCTATGGGGGTTTACAGGCGTATTTGGCAGACTGATTTCCTTAAACGAAGGCTTACTGGTTTGGTACAGATTACTCTTTACTGTAATTACCCTTTTGATTGTTTTATTCTTTACACGCAAGTTAGTATTGCTTCCCCTTAAAATTAGTTTAAAGCTAATTGGTATCGGAAGTCTTATAGCTATCCACTGGGTGTTATTTTACGGAAGTATTAAATATTCCAATGTATCTATTGCACTTACCTGTTTATCAACCTCCGGATTATTAACGGCATTTATTGAGCCTCTTTTAACCCGAAAAAGATTAAATCTTACCGAAATAGGATTAGGTTTAATGGGCATACTGGGTATTTGGTTAATTTATCATTTCAATCAGGCATTTAAAACGGGTATGCTAATAGGACTAGCTTCTGCTTTGATGAGTGTAGTATTTTCTGTTTTAAATAAAAAAACAGTTACAAACTTCAATTCAAACATCGTAATGTTTTACGAGTTATACCAATTATATTTTAATGTCCGCCCACAATTAATATTAAGTTTTAA
>CAIVPM010000011.1 GCA_903907815.1 uncultured Chitinophagaceae bacterium
ACACAAAAACCCCAATCTCATATCATTTTTCAATGTATCTACGCAGTGTGTTTCAATAAAAATCAATTTATTCTAACGGAACACTTTTGCTATTTTCTCTTTCCATTTTTTAGTTGCTTTCCCGCATGCCTGCCAGTCCCATCTCCATCATCTACAATACCTCCTGCTGGGTTTAAATTATCAAGCACTTTCTGAAGTCTTCCCCTTGCTTCAATAGCAGCACTGTCTTTTGTATCTTTTGAAATAAGTATTTCTTCAAATGGAGCTTTACTCATATCAAATAAATCACCCGATTCGTTTAACTTCCATTGCAATTCTCTCACATACCATTTATTAGCAAGTTGATTATAAATCCACGTTCTATGTTTAGATTTCTTCCCTTTTATTTCCGGCAAAATACTTTCACCATCTAATTTAATATCGTTTGCAGAAACACCCACCATATCTATAAACGTTTTAAGGAAATCACTTGCATCAACCATCATATTCGAAACCTTTCCTTTAGGAGTAATTCCTTTCCAATAGGTTATCAATGGCACTAATCCTCCTCCTTCTTGCATCGATCCTTTAGCGCCAATTATTCTCTTCCCGCCTATTGTTCCTCTAGCAGCTCTCCCATTTGCAGTACCATTATCGCCCATAAAAACGATTAATGTATTTTCACTAAGATGCAAACTGTCAACAGTAGAAATTAGTTTACCAACTAGCTTATCCATATAAACTACGTTATCAAAATATATATCCTTACTGGTAGAGTCAGAATCAGGTGTAGGCAATATCTCTCCATGCACATGCGATAAAGGATAATACAAAAAGAAAGGACTGTTTTTATTTTTACTTAAAAAATCTACTACCTGTGCATGCATTACATCAGGCAGATATTCTTTATCTTTAAGTTCCACTGCAGTACCATTTACAAAATACTTTTTACCCTTAGCCTGATAATTCCAGTATACTCCACTTCCCTTGAAGGTAAGATAATAATCAAAATCAAAATCAGATGGAGTTAAAGGCAACTGACCCCACTTACCAATAGAAGCTGTTACATAACCAGCTTTTTTCAACAATTTAGGAATCATTGTTTCCTGTTCAGGTGTAAACTTACCAGTCCTATCTTGATTAGTAGCTCCTGTTCTAAATGCATAACGTCCAGTTAGTATCATAGCCCTCGATGGGCCACAAAGCGCCGCAGTATAACAATGATTATACCTTATTCCTTCACTTGCAAGCTTATCTATGTTAGGTGTTTTATAATTATCTGCACCGTATGCACCTACTTCCCCTATACCATAATCATCCGCTAAAATGAAAATAATATTAGGTTTTTGCTGCGCCTCCGTTAAAGGCAAATTAATAAATTTAAAAACTATTATTAATACTAATAACTTTTTATACATATGGTAAAATTTCATTTATTCAAAACCCTGCTTTCACATAAAAGACGAAGTTAACCTGCTTAAGTAATGGATAAATGTATTTTTCCCATTAACATTTTACTTAATAAAATATTTATGAGAACTTTTAAAACAGCAAGTTCAATTTACTAAAATTAATAGTTGTAAGGAAGGAAGTAATTGAGTTTCTCTAAATGAAAAATCCTTATTATTTAACGGTATACCTTAATTTAAAAGGCAATTATAAAGTTATGTCTTGTATAATTATTCTTTAGTCACATTTTCTTTCTTCATTAGGACAACTTTTTGGGCGTTCCGCTTAAGCGGCCGTTGCTGCTCTTCCTATCTTTCCTACCACTTATATCAGCATCAAATTATTGGCAAGTTTAGGGGTGGTAGCAAAGGATATTCCCTACAGCAACTAACGCAAATACAAATACATCGCTCATACCTTAATATGCTCACAGCTCTGAAAGAGCCCCATATACTAGCATAGGGCAAAGCCCTATTTAACAAAAACAAATGAAAAGATAATTCAAGGCCTGAAAGGCCGAAATATATTGTTTGTTTTTCTAATTATTTACATCAATATAATTAATAGAATAAGGATTGATAATATTGCCATTATAGTCCTTAAAGCCCATTTATTTATTCTATTTTCAATTCATAATCCATAATTGGCTTTTTCATACTGTCTCATTTGTCCAGTTGCTTGTCACATTCCTTCAGGCAACTGTTATATACGCTCAGGCAGTTGTTATATGTCCTCAGGCAAAAATTTCATATGCTCAGGCAGTTTTTATATACCTTCAGGCTAAAATCTCATATGTTCAGGCAGTTGCTATATATCCTCAGGCGCTCGATATATATCTTCAGGCAAATGTTATATATACTCAGGCGGTTGTTATATACCTTCAGGCAAAAATCTCATATGTTCAGGCACTCAACACATTTTATTTAGTTATAACTATAATCATGTTAGAAATAATCTTTTTTAAACAAATACATTTTTATAAAGATTTATAAATGATAATCTTTATACTATATTCAAACTTAAACGTTTTAAACCCTTTAACGATGTATCCTCTCCAAATG
>CAIVPM010000012.1 GCA_903907815.1 uncultured Chitinophagaceae bacterium
ATAACATTATCCTCGCATCATACACAGCATTGCCACCTAACAATGGCTTCTGATAAGCAATACTTCTTAATTGATTTACTTCCGAAGGGCTGAATTTATATTGTACCCCCACTCCGTTAGTGGTATCTCTTTCAAAACTTAGTTTAGTAAGTCGCAACATATTTATTGTTTTTCTGTTTTCTTCAATAGTACAAGTTGTGTTTATTCCATTATTAATACTACTTGCAGTAGCAAGGTTACCATTTATGGTATCTATTAAATGTTGTACCTCCTGAAATTTACCTGTGTTTTTATTTTGGGTATAGTTGTAAAAATGTTGATAGGTGGTATCATCAGTTGTATTCAGGTGCATCAGCATTATCATTTACATCTATCCAAAGCAGTGTACGTGCCTGAAACACTGCGTTTCCTCCAACAGAAGGATTTTGATATTAACCATCAAGTTTATTCTATCATTATTATTTTTCCTCTCTGCGTTTCTCCTGTGTCCGCTTGTATATTATAAAAGTAGATGCCTGAACTAAAAGACGATGTATTTAACAAATTATCATAGTCATCTGTTTTATATACTATTTGCCCAAGTGCATTATATAAATTTAACTTTGTTTTAGCTTGTAGCCCATTTATTTTGAAAACATTACCTACGGCTAATAGCGTTGGCACTGAAAAAAGTACAGGTGCAACAGGAGGCGGACAATATTTAACAACAACTCTTATACTATCTGTTGTTATAGCACAAGGCGTTGTTTGAATAACGTAATAAGTAGTGGTACTGTCAGGGCTTGCAATTGGGTTGCCAATAGTACTATCATTTAATCCAACAGTTGGTTGCCACCTATAGCTTACTCCTTCTGTATTTATCCCTCCTAATTTTACCTTTGCGCCTTTGCATATTATTATACTATCTTCCCCTGCATCCACTTTTTTTATTGCATACACACTTACATCGTCAATATAATATACTGCTGCTCCAATCGAACCAGTATTATTAAAGTGAATTGTATCTGTTAATGAGTAGGGATAAAAATTGCCTAATATTATATAGCTTTCTCCACCCTGTGCAATGTATTCTCCTGAAATCAAAGTCCAGTTTAAGGTATCACTTATTATATTAGTATCGTTTATTTGTGGAATAAAATTCAAACAATTTGGTGCAGTAATAGAAATGTGATTATTGGAAAAATACATTCCTATGTTATTACAAGCTATTTTAAATTTGTTATTATAACTTACATAAAAGGATGCACAATAATGTCGTTGGGCAACTAATTGACTGTCTAATTCAACCTGTGGATATTCCCGTTGATTATTTACCATAAAAACCCCACTTGCTATATATCCAACACCTGTACGTGCTACTTGATATCCATATACATTACGGTAGCTATATGGATAGGGGCAATTAAAATTCATTCCATCCGGATTTCCACCATTTGGGCTATCCCAAGGAGGGAAATTTCCTGCTTGAATGCCTCCAGGCATCGAATCGCAGGAAATATAGTTTTCAAAGCTCCAGTTCGGCACTAAATTTATTTGGGATTCACCTTGTATTGAAATCAATATAAGCAAAGCAAAAGAAAGATATGTAATAATCCTTTTCATTTTTAAAAAACTAAAACCGTTGCAAATATGCAAAGGTTTTAGTTCTAAAAAATTATTATTTCACAATTACTAGTTTCTCTGTTTTTAAATTTACATTGTTTTGTTTTATTAAATAATAATAAACGCCTCCCTTTAGTTCTTGCGCATCAATTAACATTGTATTATTTTGCGAATTCAAAGTTTGTTGTTTTATCAACCTGCCTGCAATATCATAAATACAAAATAAAGCTAAATCAGTTCCTTCAATATTATAATCCAACGTCATTGTTCCTGTATTCGGATTCGGGTACAGTTTAAAGTTAGATTGTTTTTTAAGTTCTGTTTTATGAATCGGTGCTCTAAACAAAGCTACTGAAAAAGTATCTTGTACTTCTGTCCATAACATTATCCTCGCATCATACACAGCATTGCCACCTAACAATGGCTTCTGATAAGCAATACTTCTTAATTGATTTACTTCCGAAGGGCTGAATTTA
>CAIVPM010000013.1 GCA_903907815.1 uncultured Chitinophagaceae bacterium
CACTATATTTAGCAGTCAGTTGCAGTGAATCAATCACACGCAAAACTTCCTGAAAATTTCTTCCTGTGGATGCAGGGTAGGTGATAGTCAGTTTTATTTTTTTATCAGGTCCGATAATAAACAAAGAACGAACAGTTTGAGTTAGGCTTGCCTCTGGATGAATCATGTCGTACAACATGGCAACTTCCCGATTTTCATCCGCAATAATTGGGAAGTTGACCGTTGTGTTTTGTGTTTCATTAATATCATTTACCCATCCACAATGTTTGTCAATAGGGTCAACACTTACTGCCAATGCTTTTACATTACGCTTATCAAATTCGCCTTTAAGCTTTGCAGTCATGCCTAGTGTAGTAATTTGTAAGTTAGCGAACTAATATTAACTTTGCGATTAAAAGATGACATATGGCACGTCCACCCATTCAATCCAACGTTACAGAAAGTGAGCTAATTGAATTAAAGTTGATAACAAGGAGTACTAAAGTAGAAAGCAGACTGAAGGAGCGAGCATTTTTGATATTAGATTGGCACGAAGGTAAAACCTATGATGTATCACAATCTTTACACAAGGTAAGTCGTAGTGTTGTTGCAAAATGGCGTAATCGCTTTTACAAATACAGAATAGCGGGATTATCAGACGCACCAAGAAGTGGAAAACCGGTAATTATCACTGAGGCACAAAAGAATAATGTACTTCAATTAGCATGTAGTAAGCCTGATAAAGGATATACTAATTGGAGCCAACAACGGATTGGTTTAAATGTTGGTATAAGCCAAAGCAAAGTGCACAAAATATTAAAAGAGCATGATTTGAAGCCACACAAAGTGGAATATTGGTGTGGAAAAAGCACAGACCCTGAATTTGAATCAAAGATGCTGAACATTGTTGGGCTATACCTAACACCTCCTGAAAATGCACTGATTCTTTGCGTGGATGAAAAAACACAAATACAAGCACTGGATAGAAGCCAGCCAGAGCTACCATTAAAAGCAGGAAGCCCTAAACGTTTAACAGCAACCTATAAACGCAATGGCATTGTAAATCTAATTGCTTCCTTAGCAGTACATCATGGAGAAATAGTAGCAGACACAATGGAAAGCAACAATGTTGAAAACTTTTTGAAATTTCTTAAAAAACTAAAGAAAATATATGCAGGTAAAGAATTGCACATTATTGCAGATAATCTATCTGTACATAAACATAGTAGCATAAAGGAGTGGATAGCTAAAAATGAAAAAGTGCATCTTCATCATACGCCAACATATTCATCATGGCTAAACCAAGTAGAAATATGGTTTGGTATATTAAGCAAAGATGTGCTAAAAGGTGCTGTGTGGCACTCAAAACAACAATTGATTGATCAACTTATGGAATACATAAAAACATATAATAAAGAAAGAGCTAAACCATTTACTTGGACATACAAACCAATTAGTTCATCAACTAAAGAATTAACACACTAGAAAAGATAAAGGACACAAGTCATTATATACTAAAACAAAACGCGAGTTCTTTTTAAGAAACTCGCGTGAGAAGGAGGTTATTGCTATAGGTGATAACGCTAACAGCAACAGGCATTATTTTTTTGCATCTTGCTCTTCATTATGAAATTGAATCACTCTATTATTATCATTTTTCTTAGGTATTTTAGGATGGTTATTGATTTTCTTTTCAGGCTTAAGAACCTCTTGTTTTTGTATGTTTTCTTCATGCTTTGGAG
>CAIVPM010000014.1 GCA_903907815.1 uncultured Chitinophagaceae bacterium
ATTTGAATATTTGGAAATAGGTGCCCTTAGTTTCTTTTAATTATTGTTTAGTTTGACTATTATTTAAATCTCAATGACTTTATTGGATCTATATACTTTATAAAGAAAGTAGGGATTATGAGGGAAAGAAAACACATAACCATTGTGCCTACTGCTACGAGTATAACCTGCCACCATACCAGATCGACTTCTATTTTAGAGACTGCATAAAAGTCTTCGGGTAGTTTAATGATTCCAAAGTGTTGTTGTATAAAACAGATGCCTAATCCTGCTATCAGTCCTATGCCAATACCTATGACAGAAATGAATAATGCATTGTAGAGAAATATCTCCTGAATCTTCCAGTTATTGGCACCAATAGATTTTAAAATGCCTATCATTTTATTACGTTCCAGTATCAATATCAATAAACAGGTAATAAGGTTGATTATAGAAACGATGGACATGATGATAATAACAATATTTCTGTTTAAATCCTGTACACCCAGCCAGTCGAATATATTGGGATAAACATCTTTAATACTTTTTGATACCCACAAACTTGGCAATACTGCATTGAGCAATGTACTGACTGTATCTATTTTATGATAATCTTTCAAGGCTATTTCGTAACCTCCAATCTTATTAGCATCCCAGTTATTAACCCTTCTGATTAAATTGATATCTGTTAAAACAAATTGCTTGTCGTATTCTTCTAAGCCTGTTTTATAAATGCCAACCACCTTTAAGGAGCGGCGAACGGTGCCAGCACTATTGTTGTTGATAAAGTAAACGTGCAGAGAATCGCCTTCGTCTACTTTCAACAATTTTGCGAACACTTCTGAGATGATAATTTCCTTGGAATAGACACTATCCGTAAATTGTATACACCTTCCTTTTGTAAGAAAACGGGAGAATAGGTTAGTGTTGAAATCTCGATCGATACCTTTAATGAGTACCCCTTCAATTTCGTGTTTCTTTTCCAGTACAGCACTTTGTGTAGCAAAGGTTTGAACACTTAATACTTCGGGATTATTTTTAAGTAAAGAATAAACCGTATCGTTTTTATTGATTACTGTTTCTTCTGCTACCAAAGATTTATCCAGTGTATATTGTTGTACCCGGATATTACCCCAGAAAGAGAATATTTTTTGAGAGATTGTTTTCTGAAATCCATTTACAAAGCCTAAAGTAACAATCATTGCGGCAACACTAATTGTAGTAGCAATGATGGATAACTTAATCATGAACTTAGAAAAGGAAAACTGTTTTCCAAAGGCGAGTTTCCGTGCTATATAAAAGGAAGTATTCAACTATAAAAGTAAAAAGTGAAAAATAAAAAGTAAAAGTACGGACAACATAGCTTTGCACACAGATAGTTATTCTTTCTTTCTCTTTTTATCTCTGTTTTTAAAAATAGGCACTTTGCTTTCTGTGCCACTTAATAAACGTCCAATATTTTTCTGGTGTGTAAAGACAATCATTACGGCTACCAATACTGCAAATATTCTGTACCATAATTCCTGTTCGTTGTAGATGAACAGAATTAATATCATGAACGCCAGTCCAGCGAAAATAGAACTCAAAGAAACAAAGCGAGTGAAGTAAAGTACGAGAATAAAAACGCCGATACATCTTAAAGCAACTGATGGTTGCATTGCTAAAGCCATACCCAGTAAAGTAGCTACGCCTTTGCCACCTTTAAAGTCGGCCCAGATGGGGAATATGTGCCCGATAACAGATGCAAGTCCTAACCCTATCATGAAGTTGGTGCGGCTAATTCCTTCTATACCATATTTCTCTGGCATAGTAACCCAGAGAGAAGTAGCTATAACCCCTTTCATAAGATCAACTATCATTACAATAGTGCCCCATTTCTTTCCTAAAACTCTAAAGGTATTTGTTGCTCCAGCATTGCCGCTGCCATAGTCCCTGATATCAATATTGAACAGCTTTTTACTGATCCACACTGAAGTAGGTATTGACCCAATACAATAAGCTAATATGATTAATAATAGTTCCTTCATCCAATAGTCCTCAATTCAATGAACGACAAATATAACTTTTGAAGTGTAAATTCCAAATAATGAGGATAAACTAACTGTTGTAGTTTTTATAAAATTGCAGTGCTATCCAACCATTTTTACGGAGTACTTTTTGTTGTTGCCAACCTCTATCGGTAAATAAAATGCGAATGTCTTCCTCGTCTTCTTCCAGTAAACCACTTAATAATAACAAGTTGCCAGGATTGCCTTGTTTTGCTAAAAACTCCACATTATCCTGAATGATATTCTTGTTGATGTTGGCTATCTGAATATCAAAAGACTGATTGCATTCTGCAGTGTCTCCTTTTTCAAGAACTATGTTTTCCGATTTGTTTCTTTCAATGTTTTCGGCTGCATTTTCAATACACCAGTTATCGTAATCAATAGCATAGGTTCTTTTAGCTCCTAACTTGTTAGCCATTATTGCCAGTATGCCTGTGCCAGTACCAAAGTCGAATACTTCTTTGCCAGCGAAGTCTATTTCGCTCATTAGTTTTAGAACCAGAAAAGTAGTAGCATGATGACCGGTACCAAAACTCATTTTAGGGGTAATTCTTATTTCGTGTGTTACACCCGGAATTGATTCATGAAAGTCGGCAATTACCGCTACAAAATTATCAACTACTACGGGGTCGTAATTGCTTTCCCAAAGCTTGTTCCAGTTTTGTTCCTGTATATGATTCACCTCAAAATTAAAATTAAATTGTTTTGCAGCAGTAGATAGGGCTGCCTCATCAAAATTTTCTTCTTCAATATATGCTTTAAGAATATTTTCTTCTTCGGCAAAGCCATCATATCCAATAGCACATAGCGCAACTATAAGGCTTTCTTTTTCTGCTTCATCTTTAAATGAAAGAACAATTTCTTTGTGATTCATTTTGCAAAACTATGGTTTGGAAGTATTCATTGGTTTTTAGTTGAATAATACCTACCATAAACTGGTTGAAAAAGCTTTCATTTTATATGTAGGACAAGTTGTGAGAACATTCCTTTTTTGAATGCGTCTGGAGCTCTTATAGCATATAGAAGCATAATAATCTTTAATTTTTAAAGTATTTCATCTGTTTTTTAGCATTCTGAACAGATATTTTAGGCTTAAATAATAGACTGAAAGATAGTTTTCCTTACTTTTGCGCTCCCAATTTAAAAACATTGGGATTATATAATGAATATTTTAAAACAATTAAACGCAGATGCACAGGAAAACAGTGCTGCAGAAAATGCAGACGTTCCTACTGCGACAACAAACACTCCTGTAGAATCAGTTGTTGAAGCAACAACTGAGGCAGCACCTTCTGAAGAAGTAGTAGCTGTTGTAAGTGAAACACCTGCTGAAGAAGCAGAAGCTGCTGCACCAGTTGTAGAAGCAGAAGCTGCAGCGCCTGTTGTAGTAGAAGAAGTTTATGTAGAAACACCTCATGATGATTTTGACTGGAGTGTTGACAAACGTAACATTAGCTACTATTCAGAAGCTGAAAGAATTAAGTATGAAACTGTGTATGAAAACACTTTTGTACAAATTGATGATGGTCAGATTTTAAATGGTGATGTTGTTGGCGTTACTACCACTGATGCGGTTATCAATATCGGGTTTAAAAGTGATGGATTAATTTCTTTGAATGAATTCAGAGATATGCCAACGCTTAAAACTGGTGATGTTGTAGAAGTAATGGTGTTGGAAAAAGAAGACAAACACGGTAATCTACATTTAAGTAGAAAATCTGCTAAAATCTTCAGAGCTTGGCAAAGAATTGTTGAGTTACATAAAACTGGCGAAGTTGTTACTGGTACAGTTACCAGCAAGACTAAGGGTGGTTTGATTGTAGATATCATTGGTATGGAAACATTCTTACCAGGATCTCAAATTGATGTTAAGCCAGTTTCTGATTACGATCAATTTGTGGGTAAAGTAATGGAATTCAAGGTAGTTAAAATTAATGAAACTATTAAGAATGCTGTTGTTTCTCATAAAGCATTAATTGAAAGCGATATCGAAGCTCAACGTGTTGAAATTATCAGCAAGTTAGAGAAAGGTCAGGTATTAGAAGGTATTGTGAAAAACATTACCGACTTCGGAGCCTTTATGGATCTTGGTGGTTTAGATGGTTTATTATATATCACCGATATTTCATGGGGTAGAATTTCTCACCCTACAGAGGTGTTGAAACTTGATCAGAAATTACAAGTTGTTGTTCTTGATTTCGATGATGACAAAAAACGTATCAGCTTAGGATTGAAACAATTAACTCCACATCCTTGGGATGTATTACCTGAAGCATTAGTAGAAGGTGGTATTGTTAAGGGTAGAGTAGTAAATATTGAAGATTACGGTGCTTTCTTAGAAATCACTCCAGGTGTTGAAGGTTTAGTACACGTAAGTGAAATTACATGGGCTAATGCTCCAATCAATGCTAAAGAATTCTTCAAATTAGGAGATGAATACGAAGCTAAGGTGGTTACATTAGATAAAGACACTCGTAAGATGAGTCTTTCTATCAAACAAATGAGCCAAGATCCTTGGAACACTATTGAAGTTAAATTCCCTGAAGGAAGCAGACATTCTGGTGTTGTTAAGAATATTACTTCTTATGGTGTGTTTGTAGAACTTGAAACTGGTATTGGTGGAATGGTTCACATCAGCGATTTAAGCTGGTTGAAACGTTTGAATCACCCATCTGAATATGTAAAAGTTGGAAACAACCTTGAAGTGATTATTTTATCAATAGATAAGGATAATCGTAAACTTCAGTTAGGACACAAACAACTTGAAGAAGATCCTTGGACTGCTTTAGAAGACACTTTTGCTGTTGGAACTATCCATGAAGCAATGGTAGTTAAAAAAGAAGACAGAGGTGCTTTAGTTCAATTACCTTACGGTATTGAAGCATTTGTTCCTAACCGTCATTTATTCAAAGAAGATGGCAAACAAGTTGCTGTAGAAGAATCTGCACATTTTGTTGTTATTGAATTTGATAAAAACGAAAAGAGAATCGTTCTTAGCCATAACAGAATATGGGAACAAGCTCAGGTTCAAGCAGAACAATCTGCTAAGAAAGAGGTTGAAGTAGAGAACGAGAAAACAAAGAAAGCAGTGAAAACAATTCAAGCTAAGGTAGAAAAAGCTACTTTAGGTGATTTAGGTGCACTTGCTGGTATCAGAGCTAAACTGGAAGGTGACGCTGCTGATGCTGCTGCCGATGCTGAAAAGAAATAATTATTTCATTTCAAGATAACTAAAAACTCCCTCTGAATTTCAGGGGGAGTTTTTGTTTTTAGACTATATGTTATAGTAGTTGTGGCAATACATTTCTGGTCGTTTTTTTTGAACAGGAAATGATGATATATTGTATCAATCTAAATCAACTATTCTTTTTGTTTTATATCATACTGTAAACTCGATACAAATAAAAAAAACAATTATCCCCAAGTATGCGTAAAAATCAGCTTGTAATTATTTGCAACTATCTATCTTCGCGACTTCACCGATATAAAAAGCAAAATGAATCCATCTGTTAAGATATTTGCTGGTTTAGGTTCGAAGCACCTTGCACAAAAGATTGCCCAGCGTTTTGGTGCTCCATTAGGAAAAGTTAACATTCAAAGATTTAGTGATGGAGAAATCCAACCGGTATTTTTAGAAAGTATTCGTGGTGATTATGTTTTTCTTGTTCAAAGCACTTTTGCTCCAGCAGAAAACATAATGGAATTATTATTGATGATAGATGCTGCCAAAAGAGCCAGTGCCTATAAAATAATTGCCGTTATTCCTTATTATGGTTATGCTCGTCAGGATAGGAAGGATAAGCCCAGAGTTGCTATTGGAAGTAAACTGGTAGCTTCTTTATTAGAGGCAGCAGGTGCTAACAGAGTAATTACAATGGATTTGCATGCGCCACAAATTCAGGCCTTTTTTGATATACCAGTTGATCATCTGGATAGTTCTGCCATCTTTATTCCATACATTCAAAGTCTTAAAATAGAGAACCTCACATTTGCAGCTCCTGATGTTGGTAGTACTAACAGAGTGAGAGAAATTGCCAGTTACTTTAGTGCAGATATGGTAATTTGCGATAAGCATCGTAAACGTGCCAATGAAATAGCCAGTATGGTGGTAATTGGGGATGTTGCTGGAAAAGATGTAATTCTGATTGATGATATATGTGATACTGGGGGAACTCTTGCTAAAGCTGCAGGTTTATTGAAAGATAAAGGGGCTAAAAGTGTAAGAGCACTATGTACGCACCCAATATTAAGCGGTAATGCATATGAGAATATTGAAAATAGTGTGCTGGAAGAATTAGTGGTTTGTGATACTATACCTTTATTAAAAGAATCACCTAAGATTCATGTACTTTCTGTTGCCGATTTATTTGCTATCGCAATTCGTAATGCATATGAAAATAAGAGTATTACCAGTCTATTTATACATTCTCAATTGAAGAAGTAAGCTTTCTCTTTTTATAGAAATAATACATTAATGCTCTTTATTTATTGAATAAAGAGCATTTTTTGATAATAAAACGTAATATGCCTTAAATGATCTAAAGTAAGCCTATTATTCATCAAATAAGGCCTTAAGTGAATCAAATAAGTCTCATTGTAAACCAAATAAGTCCTTAAGTGAATTAAATAAGTCTTATTATTCATTAAATAAGGCCTTAAGTGAATCAAATAAGTCTTATTGTGAACCAAATAAGGCCTTAAGTCAATTAAAGTAGTCTTATTATTGATCAAAAAAGGCTTATTGCAGTTTTAAGATGGAATAATCACTAATTATTAATGTTTATTACTGAACTTTTATACTATTTATTGAAGTCTTGATTATCGAAAAAAGGAGTTTAATCAAATATTATCAACTACTATAGTCATCATTAGGGTTAAACCTATATTTTTGCGCCACATTTAACCATAATAAACAACAATCAATATGCGTTCAATAGCATTCAGAGAAGCATTAAGAGAGGCAATGTCTGAAGAAATGAGAAGAGACGAGAACGTCTTTTTGATGGGAGAAGAAGTAGCTGAATACAATGGTGCTTATAAAGTGAGTCAGGGAATGCTGGCTGAATTTGGTGCAAAAAGAGTTATAGATACTCCAATTGCCGAGCTTGGATTTACAGCAATAGCAGTAGGTGCTGCACAAAATGGTTTGAAACCAATTGTAGAGTTCATGACCTGGAATTTTGCGGTTCTTCCATTAGATCAGATTCTAAACACAGCTTCAAAAATGCTTGCCATGAGCGGTGGACAAATCAGTTGTCCTATCGTATTCAGAGGTGGTAATGGTAGTGCAGGACAATTGGGTGCTCAACACTCTACTGCATTTGAAAGTTTATATGCTAATATCCCAGGATTAAAAGTTGTTTCTCCTTCTAATGCATACGATGCAAAAGGATTGTTGAAACAAGCTATCCGTTATGAGCAAGATCCTGTAATCTTCATGGAAAGTGAAGTGATGTATGGTGAAAAATGCGAAGTTCCTGAAGAAGAATATTATATCCCATTAGGTAAAGCTGATGTAAAAAGAGCTGGTAGAGATGTAACCATCGTTTCTTTTAATAAGATGATGAAAGTGGCTCTTGGTGCTGCTGATGAACTGGAAAAAGAAGGTATCAGTGCCGAAGTAATTGATTTAAGAACTATTCGTCCGTTGGACTGGCCTTGTATACTGGAAAGTATTAAGAAAACAAACAGACTGGTAATTGTAGAAGAACAATGGCCATTTGCTTCTGTAAGTTCTGAAATTACTTACCGTATTCAAAAAGAAGGATTTGATTATCTTGATGCTCCAATCCGTCGTATTTGTAGCGCAGATGCTCCAATGCACTATGCTCCAAACCTTGCAGCATTAGCTATTCCTGATGTAGAAAGAACGGTGAAGCTGGTGAAGGAAGTGTTGTATTGGAAGAAGTAAAAAATAATTAGCTGATTTGCTAATTTGCTGATTAGCTAATTAATACAAAATACAAAATGCTTATGTATAAAAAAGCCCGACTAATTTAGTTGGGCTTTTTCTTTATTTATTATTTTCTCGAATAAAAGTTATTAATCCGTGTGATTCACATTCTTTTCCTTCGCTTCTCCAAGTGCCATTTAATACAGAAACATTTTCTTTATGAATAATCTTGAAATCAAATTTCTGAAAGCAAATGCCTTTGTTGGAAGTAGGTTTATTTAATGATTTTACCTCTTCCAGGTAAATTGAGTCTTGTCCAACGAGTTTATAGTTAACTAAACATTTCGTAGCAGTTGCAGTGTCTTCATTTGAAGGAATTAATGAATTATCTTCATTGCTAAACGTATAGGTATACATGTTATAAGTAGTATCATTTATTCGAATGATGTTTAATGACATTAAAGTCACGTTACTGGGCATATAAATTTTCCCTTCCCATTTTCCTTCTAATGATTGAGCTATTCCATAGTTAAATGTGAAAGAGACCAGTAAAAGGACATAAACATTTTTTAGAACATTCTCCATCTGAAATTATCATTAATTATAAGAATGAGTTTAACTACTTAAATTGTTTTTTGATGTAACCATGAAAAAAACATTTTGTGATCTATTTTCCTCATACTTCATTTAGAATAATTAATTACTTATTAATCTATAAATAATATCCCAGTGAAGCCTGTATTTATACCGCTACATTAAAGTCTCTTAATGCGTCGTTTAAACTTGTTTTAAGATCGGTAGAAGGTTTGCGCTGACCAATGATTAATGCACAGTTTACATTGTATTCACCAGCATTAAATTTCTTTAAATAACTTCCTGGAATTACTACGCTTCTTGCAGGTACTCTACCTTTATATTCTATTGGTTCAGGGCCACTTACATCAATGATTTTGGTAGATTGAGTTAATACAACATTTGCACCAAGAACAGCTTCTTTCTCTACTCTTACACCCTCTACTACAATACTTCTGCTGCCTAAGAAACAACCATCTTCAATGATAACCGGACTTGCCTGTAAAGGCTCCAGTACACCACCAATTCCTACACCACCACTTAGATGTACATGTTTTCCTATCTGAGCACAACTACCTACAGTTGCCCAGGTATCTACCATGGTACCTTCATCTACAAATGCTCCAATATTTACATAACTAGGCATCAATACTACTCCTTTAGCTAGGTAAGCTCCGTAACGGGCAACGGCATGCGGAACGGCACGAACACCCAAAGCGGCATAGTTTTTCTTCAACAACATTTTATCATAGAATTCAAAAGGGGCTACGTCCCAGGTTTGCATAGGTTGTATAGCAAAATACATCAGTATTGCTTGTTTTACCCACTCGTTTACTACCCATCCATCTTCAGTAGGAGAAGCAGTTCTTAATTGACCCTTATCTGTTGCTTCAATTACTTGTCTAACAGCATCGCTGAATCTATCTTCCTTAAGTAAGGCTCTGTCATCCCAGGCCTTTAATATCAAATCTTTTAATTCCATTTTGTTTGTTTTATGCAAACTTAATTGCTTTTAGTTTAAATACAAGGCAAAGAGGCATTAGGCAAAGAGGCAATAGGAATACATATCAACTGCTTAATATTTTTTACATTCCAATTTACCTAAAGTCCATTCAGAAAACGCTGTATTACCTTTCCTATTTCTTCATATTCCAATAAAAATCCATCATGACCAAAGAGCGATTTGATAATTTCAAACCTTGCTTCCGGTATATGTTCTGCAATAAATCTTTGTTCGGAAGGAGGGAAGAGGATATCGCTTTCGATACCAATAACGAGGCATTTAGCTTGAATAGAATTGAGCGCTTCTTCTACAGATGCTCTGTTTCTACCTACATTATGGGTATCCATAGTCTTTGATAGGAAATAATAGCTGAACGCATTAAATCTTCTGGCCATTTTCTCCCCTTGATATTGCTGGTAAGTCTCTGCACGGAAGACAACCTCATCAATAGGATTGTTTTTAGTTTCCGATGTAGCACCTTGTTGTGCTTCATTATAAGTATGGTAATTCCGATAGGAGAGTAATGCAATAGAACGGGCAACTTTCATTCCATCTATACCTGCATCTGCTTTCTTAAGTTTCCAGCTGTTGTCTGCTTCAATACACATTCTCTGAGAAGCATTGAAAGCAATTCCCCATGGTGAATGTACTGCATTGGTAGCAATAGGTACAATGTGTTCAAACAACAAAGGGTCGAGTATGGCCCATTCCAACAGTTGTTGTCCTCCCATTGAACCACCAATACCCAAATGGATTTTAGTTATTGCTAAATGTTCCTGCAAAAGTTTATAGGCAGTAACCATATCTCTGGTAGTAAACAAAGGGAAATCATGATAGTATTGCTCACCTGTTGCCTGATTAAAGTCCAATGGCCCAATGCTTCCATAACAACTGCCGGGCATATTAACACAAATAATAAAGTATTTTTCAGGGTTAAAGAATTGATCTACCCCAACTAATCCATGCCACCATTCCTGAGCATTACTATTAGCAGAAAGCGCATGAAATATCCAGATGATATTACTTTTTTCTGCATTAATAGTTCCAGAAGTAGAATACGCTAAATGAAAACCTTTTATCTTCTTTCCACTTTCCAGCAGAAAGTCGTTATCGTATTTATATAGTTGATTCGTCAAATTAATTGTTGATTTAATGATTTAAAAACCGAGCTTATAAGTAAAGAGTAAATGAAGTATAGTAATAATACCAAATAGGTATAAAGAAATATAAGTATGTCCTAAGGCATACAAATTGAAATATTATTGCAAATGTGGTAATATGTAGAACGAAATAATATCATATTCTTATTATCGTTGCAAATATATAGTTGAAATCAATAAATTATTAAAATGATTCGATTATTTGCTTCTGATAGCCACAACCGGATCCATACGAGCAGCCATTAAAGCAGGAATGATACCGGAGATAATACCCAGAATGATACAAACAGAGAAGGCTAAACCTATAATATTAGGGGCAATATAGATAACAAAAGGAAGCATACTCGATAATATTAATGCCAGAATCCAAACTAGTAATAAACCTAATAAACCACCAAAGGTGCATAGGAGGGAACTTTCCAGTAAGAATTCGGTAAGGATAACACTTTTCTTTGCTCCTAAAGCTTTTTTCAATCCTATCTGACTGGTTCTTTCCCTTACTGTAACAAACATGATATTAGCTACTCCAAATGCGCCTACTAATAAGCTAAGACCTGCAATAAACCACCCAGCCATATTTACTACTCCAAAGAATTCTTCGGTTTTTTCGCTGAATTTGTTTAAATCGTTCAATGCAAAGTTATCTTCCGCAGTAGGGCTTAATCTTCTTATCTGACGCATGATGCCTCTTAACTGATCTATCAGTACTGTTGACTTTACATCATCTTTTGCTTGTGCAATAATCAAGTTTTGTCCAGAGTTCTCTGGATTAAACATGGTACAATAAAAGCGGTAACTGATAATTAAACAGTCATCAAAAGCAAAACCATCTAAAAGGTTCTTACCTTGTTTAGTAATTACCCCTACAATAGTAGCTTGTTTATTATTAATGGTAATGTTTTTACCAACAGCTCTTTCAGCAGTACCAAATATCTTTTCAGCATTGGTATACCCCATTACACAAACAGGTTGTTCGTTCTTAAACTCCGATTCGTTCAAGTATCTTCCTGCACCAATGGTAAGATTCTGAATCTTAGAAAAGTCTTCAGAGATACCGTATAGGTTTACATTTTCTAAAGCATTGTTTTTATACTCCACTGTTACATTGCTTGGAACAAAATAGGAGATGTTTTTGGTAAGGGTAGAATTGTCTTTAAGAGTAAGCATTTCACGATACTTCTGGTTTGGTCGTTTAATGTATTTCCACCAAGGGTAGTTTCCACCACCACCAGAACCATAATCAAATTTATCTATCCAGATGGAATTACTTCCTAATGATTGAATTTCGCCTTGCACCTTACGTTTCATACTATCTAATGTAGAAAGTACGCCTATTATACAAAATATTCCAATGGTAATACCCAGTAAAGAAAGGAAGGTACGCAACTTATTAAGCCATAGCTCTTGTAAAGCCATTTTAAATCCCGACCATATAATTGCAATGAATGTGAACATGACTCAAAAGTAATGGAATGGAAATAAATGGAAGCAATTGTTATATGAATGGGTAAAAAGAGGGATGAAGCGTATAAATACTAAATATACAATCGGGGAAGTCTAATTCTATTTGTAGATTGATAAATTATGCTCCTTAAAAATAGTTAAGTCCTTTTACCCTTTAATTTAATATCTTAACTATATAAATTTTACAGATGTCTTCCTATTATATAAAGTAGTTATAGTTAAAAAGACTGTTGTTTATTATAAAATGACCTTTATTTATTCCGCAACCATAAGTCTTTTTGCTGCAACCATTGTTATGGTAGTTGCAACCATAAGTCTTTTTATTGCAACCATTGTTATGGTTGTCGCAACCATAAGTCTTTTTGTTATAACCATTGTTATGGTTGTCGCAACCATAAGTCTTTTTGTTACAACCATTGTTATGGTTGTCGCAACCATAAGTCTTTTTATTACAACCATTGTAATGGTTGTC
>CAIVPM010000015.1 GCA_903907815.1 uncultured Chitinophagaceae bacterium
CAGATGAAATAGTAATACAAGGGGTTCTATTCTAAAAAATGAACAATATCGCTCTGTAGCTCAATATTGCTAAGGTTCATTTTTGTTGAATTAAATATTTAGGACAGTATTGATAATTAATAGAGAATTTACATTTGATTATTTTGTTAATAAATTCTAAAACCCTACATTTGTTTTTCGATTTACAAAATAAGTATTTCCTTGTTTTATAAAACTAAGATAAATGCACAATATGGGTAATATATTATTAAGCGGGATTGTTGCCTTTATAATTACGTTTTTTATAATTCCAATAGTTATAAAAATATCAAGAATAAAGAAATTATATGATATTCCTGATGAAAGGAAAATACATTCTACTCCAATACCTTCTTTAGGTGGAATAGGAATATTTATTGGTTTTATATTATCCCTGTTACTCTTTGCCGATGGTTCATTATCTCCAATTGCGTTAGAAAGTTATGTTGCCGGTTTTGTAGTGATATTCTTTGTAGGAATTAAAGACGATATTCTTAGCATCTCTCCAATTAAAAAACTAGGTGGACAAATATTAGTGTCTGTAATATTAATGTTCAAGTCTAACTTGCTAATTACCAATATGCATGGGTTTCTAGGTATTCATGAAATACATCAGTCTGTTAGTTACTTTCTCACCTTAGTGACTATTGTTGTAACTATGAATGCATACAATTTAATAGATGGTGTTGATGGCTTAGCAGGTACTATTAGTATTGTTACTTGTTCTGCTTTAGGCTTCTTCTTCTTAACCAGTAATGATTTATTATATTCATTAATGGCCTTTTCTTTCTCAGGCAGTCTTGTTGCATTCCTAATTTATAACTTCTCTCATTCTAATAAGATTTTTATGGGCGATACAGGTTCTATGTTAAGTGGAACCTTAAATGTAATTCTGGTAATACACTTTATTTCTACTCCTATAAATTCTACCATGCTAACTGTATCTGCAGCTCCTGCTGTAGGATTCGGAGTGTTAATGCTTCCATTATTGGATACTTTAAGAGTATTTGCTATAAGAATGTTTAAAGGGAAATCGCCTTTTTCTCCTGATAGAAACCATTTACATCACTTATTATTAGATAGGGGTATGTCGCATGTACAAATCACAATGTCTTTAGCAACTTTGGCAATAGTGGGGATAGTAATGTCTTATTTTGCTCAGCCAATGGGTACTACTGTTCTGATTGTACTTCAGTTATGCTTGTTCTTTACTGGAGTTTACATTCTTCATTTCTTAAGAAAAAGAAAGCAGGTTGTAGCAGAATTAGTAACTGATAATATTGAAGAAGATGAAGATTCTTCCGAGAATAAACCAATAATTAAAAGTATCTTTTCGTTTGGAAAAGATAAAGAAATAACTGAAAACTCAAAGATTGCTGACAGATAGTAATTTTAATTTACTATCTACTCCCTCCATAAATAAGGAAATAATACAAGTGATAGAAGGATAATCATTATATCCAGTCCAATTATTAATCCAATCATTTGTAATAAACCTGCTTGAACTACTGTTGAAAAAGCAATAGTAGAAACTTTCATTAATAATAATATCTGCGGAATAATCAACGGGAATCCCATGATGGTCATAATAGCGGAGGACTGTTGTGCTTTTGCTGCAATGGCTGCAAGGAAAGTAAATACAAAGCTCAAACTAACACCTCCCAATAAGGCAATCATTAAAAACTTTAAACCGTAGGTTAATGGGTTATCCAGTAATAATGTGAACGCCAGGAAGCTTAATAAGCTCATCAGTAGTACAATGATGCTATTGAAGATAATTTTAGATACTATAAATTCGCTGGCACTTACTATAGAAAAATAATATAACATTCGCCCCCTGCTTTCTCCCAGAAAACTTTTAGCTACTGCATTTACACAAATAAACAACTGCGTAATCCAGAACAAGGCATTCCACACGGTTTCTTCCGGATTATTAATGGAAAGGTAAATAATAAAGATGGTGCAAAGTACGTACAACATTATACCATAGAATGTATATTGTTGTCTTATTTCCAGCTTGATATCTTTTGCTACCAGTACACTTACTCTCTTTATAAATTCCGACATAATTTCCTATTAAATCTTATAGCCTTTCATTGCTATAGCAATTGCATCATCCATTACTCTTTCAGCAAATGGTCGGCTAATATCGTTTAATTCTTCTGTTTTCTGATGAATTAAATCTTTGTCCTCCATAGTAAGTGCCATTTGTAGTGCCTGCATAGCCGATGCTGTAGTTAATAATTCCTCTTTTGAAATAAGGCTTGCGTTCTTAGCAAGGAACTTCTCCGTAACTCCTAAAATCTGTTCTCCTTCTGTTCTTGCTTCCACTAAAGCCCTGGTTTTCATATCGTCTTTAGCGTAGGTAATACTATCCATCAGCATTTGTTCCAGCTCCGCATCGGTAAGACCATATTGTGGTTTTACCTCAATACTTTGTTCTATACCACTTCTAAGTTCTTTAGCTTTTACCATCAGTATTCCATCAGCATTAATCAAAAAGGAAACTTCAACTTTAGGAAAACCAGCAGGCATTCCAGGTATACCAGACAGATTAAATTCTGCCAGCTTTCTGTTATCCTTTACCATATCCCTTTCGCCTTGGTAAACCGATATTCTCATACCCGACTGACCATCTATATGGGTGGTATATTGTCGGCCTGCCTTATTTGGTATCTTAGCATTTCTGGGAATTAATACATCCATCAATCCGCCCATTGTTTCTATACCAAGGCTGAGTGGAGTAACATCCAATAGCAGTACATCCTTATTGTTTCCAGCAAGTACATCTGCTTGTATAGCAGCACCAAGTGCCACTACTTCATCAGGGTTTACTTTATCAAACACAGGACGGTTAAAGAAGGTACTAATGGTTTCTTTTACCAATGGTACCCTGGTACTTCCACCTACCATTACTATATTCTCAATATCCTTAATAGTTAAGTCGGCATCTTTAAGTGCATTCTTACAACATTGTATTGTTTTATCAACCAAAGGTTGTATCAAAGATTCAAATACAGCTTTAGTAATGCTTAATTTATCTCCATTCCATTCCGTTTCATACAGGTCATTAAACGACAATGCTTTCTTAGCTTCTTCTGCTTTTAAACGTAGGCCCTGAGCTAGTTTATTGTGCTGCAGTTCTTCTTCAGTGATTTCCCATTCTTTCAACCAGTATTCAACTATAGCATGGTCAAAATCATCTCCACCCAGATAAGTATCTCCATTAGTACTCAGTACTTCGAATATCCCATCGGTAATCTGCAGGATAGAAACATCAAAAGTGCCTCCTCCAAGATCGTAAACTGCAATAGTGGTGTTTTCTCCTTTCTTTAAACCTAAGCCATAAGCAAGACTTGCAGCTGTTGGTTCATTAATAATTCTTAGTATATCCAGACCCGCTAATTTACCTGCATCTCTTGTTGCCTGTCTTTGGGTATCATTAAAGTAAGCAGGAACAGTAACCACCGCTTTGGTAACAGGTGTTTTTAGAATATGTTCAGCCCTGTTCTTTAGTTCTTTCAGTATAAAAGAAGATAGTTCAACAGGAGAGTAGAACTTATTATCTACCTGCACTTTTACCAGGCTTTCCGTATCGTCGTCAATTACTTTATAGGCAAAGAAGTTGGCACGGTCTTTAATGTCGTTATAACTCTTCCCCATCAGTCTCTTAGCACTGAAAATAGTACGCTGAGGTTCCGTTTCAAGATGTTTACGGGCTTCTTCTCCAACTATTGCGTTGCCCATTTCATCGAAGTAAACAATGCTGGGAACAAGACTGGAAGAATCGTGTTCTTTTAGTGCAATCGGCTGCTTCGATTCTGGATGAATCATTGCTATTAAACTATTGGTAGTACCCAAATCTATTCCCACTATAATCTCTTCTTTCTGAAGACTTCCTGTTGCTATATTGATCGCTATTTTGGCCATGTATCTGTATGTAAAGTTTGCAAATGTACAGTGGAGAACTGTTTGCCGATTACGAAATGAGCAATATCAAATAATTAATTCAAACAACTTCCAGGCAGAATAGAATAAACATTCTTAAGTACTTTCAGGAAGTTTTCAATTTAACCAGTTAACTATTTAACCATTAATAATTGGTTTATAGATTATTTACCTACAATTAATTCACATCACTTTCTATTCTCTTTGTATTGTTTACTTTCGCCGCATGAGTGAAATAACCATCAAAACTGCACAGGAACTTCGCCTTGCAGCAGAAGAGTTTCAATTAATTATTGAAAAAATTGGACGTACACCTAACTTCACGGAGCTATGTGCTTTCAGTGGTATGTGGAGTGAACATTGCAGTTATAAAAACTCCATAAAGTGGCTCAAAACCTTACCGCGCAGTGGTGGAAGAATGCTTGTGGAAGCAGGAGAGGAGAATGCCGGATTAATGGATATAGGCAACAACTATGGGGTGGTATTTAAAATTGAAAGTCATAATCACCCTTCCGCTATCGAACCTTTTCAGGGGGCAGCTACTGGTGTAGGCGGTATACAACGTGATATCTTTACCATGGGTGCTCGCCCAATAGCATCCTTAAACAGTCTTCGTTTTGGTAATATCGATGATAATAAAACACAGCGCCTATTGGCAGGTGTTGTGCATGGAATTGGTCATTATGGCAACTGTTTTGGCGTGCCAACGGTGGGTGGAGAAGTATATTTCGAAGATTGTTATCATACCAACCCATTGGTAAATGCCATGAGTGTGGGTATCGTTAAGATAGGCGATACAGTTTCTGCCACCGCTTTAGGCGAAGGCAATCCGGTATTTTATGTAGGTAGTGCTACCGGTAAAGATGGTATTGGTGGTGCAAGTTTTGCCAGTGCAAACATTACTGCCGAAAGTACCGAAGAACTACCTGCCGTGCAGGTGGGCGATCCTTTTCAGGAAAAGAAATTGCTTGAAGCTTGTCTCGAAGTTATTCAAACCGGCGCTATTGTTGGTATGCAGGATATGGGTGCCGCAGGTATCATTTGTTCTACTGCCGAAATGAGTGCTAAAGGCGGCGTAGGCATGCATATCGATCTGGATAAGGTACCTACCCGTCAGCAGAATATGAAGGCCTGGGAACTGTTGCTCAGCGAAAGTCAGGAACGTATGCTGATGGTAGTAGAAAAAGGTAGAGAAGCCGAGGTATTAAAAGTGTTCGATAAATGGGATCTTAGCTGTAGCGAGGTAGGTCATGTTACCCTCGATGGTATCCTTTCTTTTTATATGAATGGAGCACTGGAAGCAGCCCTTCCTGCCCATGAATTAGTATTGGGAGGTGGTGCACCTCAGTATGATAGGGCATATACTACACCTGAATATTTACATAAGATTGCTGCTTTTGATATTAATACTATTCCTGATATTCAGGATAATGCTGAATTGTTATCTGTAGCAAAGCAGATTGTACAGTTACCCAATATCGCTTCCAAGCGTTGGGTGTATACTCAGTACGATAGCATGGTAGGTACTGGCAATGTAGGTACCAATGGCCCCAGCGATGCAAGTGTTGTACTGGTAAAAGAAACGGGTAAAGCATTGGCTATCACCACCGATTGTAATAGCCGTTATGTATTTGCTGATCCTTACAAAGGAGCACAGATAGCGGTAGCCGAAGCTGCCCGCAATATTGTATGTAGTGGTGGCGAGCCTATAGGTATTACCAACTGTCTCAATTTTGGTAATCCTTATCAGCCCGAAGTGTATTATCAGTTTGTACAGGCTATAAAAGGTATGGGCGATGCCTGCCGCAAGTTTAATACGCCGGTTACTGGTGGTAATGTTAGCTTTTACAACCAGCATCCCGAAGGGGCAGTATATCCTACCCCAACTATTGGTATGGTGGGTATTGTAGATGATCTGGAAGATATTACTACCCTTGGATTTACCGAAAAGAGCAATTATATTATCCTTTTAGGAAAACAGGTTATCAATGATATTGGTTCATCTGAATACATACATAAGATTAAAGGAATTGAATATTCCACCGCTCCTTATTTTGATCTGGAAGAAGAAATAAAGCTACAGAACTTTATTTCTAAAGCTATTAAAGATAAATTGCTGGTTAGTGCACACGATGTAAGTGAAGGTGGTGTAATGGTTACCTTGCTTGAAAGTGCATTTGTAAATAATATAGGCATTTCTGTTATTCCATTCGATCTATATCTCGATGATAAGGATGCGGAAACCGATTCTTTCAATGAAGTAATAGGCGATAATGTAGCCATTGGAATGAGAAAGGATTCGTTCTGGTTTGGAGAATCACAGGGTCGAGTAATCGTTAGTGTAAGTGCAGACAATTTAAACTCTTTATTAACCCTGGTAGAGGTATGGGATATACAATCCTGCTTATTAGGATATGCCAATGATACACAAACTATTAATGTAAATAAAAACGATTGGGGAACAATAAAAGAGTGGAAGGAGTTGTATAATACTGCAATTGAGAAAAGGATTACAAGTCACTAAGAAGGGTTAAATATACGGAGACAGGAGATAGTAGCGAGGAGAATACAGTTTACAAGGTTAAACGTATAATGCATTTAACTTAATATAAAATACAAGAGGGGTTTAAGTTGTTTAAGGCAGCTTAAACCCTTTTTGTTTGGTTTAAGTTGTATAAAAGGTTTTAGAGGTTCAGTTCGTTTTAGGCGTTTAAGGTTTAAATTGGTTAGCTTAAATAGCATAACAAGAGACAGTTTTTGGAGGGTTTTCTGTTTTTTAGTGGTTTTAGAGGGTCTATTGTTAAGATTGATCGGTCTATTGCAATAATCGGTTGGTCTATTGTAAAGATCGGTTGGTAGATTACTGTAATTGGCTATTCTATTGGAAAAAGTGGTTGGTCTATTGACAAGATCGGTCGGTCTATTGGAACTATCGGTAGGTCTATTGCAAAGATTGGGTTTGTAACTGTAAGAATGACTGGTAAAAGTGAAATATGTTCATTCAGATTGATGGAATACACATTAAGATTGTAATTCTATTGATATAGATAGGTATTCTATGTATAAAGATTGATGGAATGTACTTGTAGATTGACAATCTATTCATAAAGATTGATACTCTATTGATATAGATTGGCAAGATACTTCATCAAATTTGAAAGATGCATAAGTAGATTGGGACTTAAGGGAAGCAGATTGGAGGGAAGGACGATTAAACTAATTATCTAATTTGCTGATGTGATAATGTGCTAATAGAATACAAATTAAGAATTACCAATTAATAATTAAGAATAGAACATACAAGGAGTTTTCGGAGAGATTCGAAGGCTGTTTTTAATACGGGTTTAATTGCTTTGGATAGCTTTTAATGGGGGAGCGATGTATTTGTATTGCGTTACTGATAGAAGGGAAAATCCTTTTTGCTATTTGGTGTTTGAATCTAAACCTGTTTACGGCAAAAAGATTGGAATGATAGCAGGGCCGAAGGCAACGCCCAAATAAGATTGAAAATGGATAATTGAAAATTGACGATTATTTATACCTGTTTGATCATTTTCTGTTTTGTACCAGTAACTTAAGTTTTTTATTTGAAAATAATTCCTTTTACTTTTACAGCCTACACTTAAAGGATTATTATGAAAGAGGTTAGAAAACTGGGTAAAAGAAAAAGAATAGCATTGGTAGCACACGATCATAAAAAGGTAGATATGGTAGAATGGGTTACTTTTAATAAAGAGGTATTATCGAAACACGAATTATTTGCTACAGGTACTACGGGCAAAATGATTGAGAATGCATTGGATCGTCCTGTTAAAAAATTATTGAGCGGCCCTCTTGGTGGCGATCAGCAGATAGGAAGCATGATAACCAGTGGCGATATAGATATTGTAATATTTTTCTGGGATCCTATGGAAGCCCAGGCACATGATACCGATATAAAGGCTTTGCTGAGGATTTGTGTAGTCTGGAACATTCCAATGGCCTGCGACAGGGCAACTGCCGACTTTATGATTACCTCAAACTTTATGCATGATGAGTACGAAATAATTCTGCCAGACTACGAGAAATACCTGAAAAGAACCATCGTATAAAAAGCAAGAAAGGAGGGTTTTCCACATTTTTATAAAACGTTAACAGTTTTGG
>CAIVPM010000016.1 GCA_903907815.1 uncultured Chitinophagaceae bacterium
ATGAAAAAGATATTCAACATAATATTTAATCTGGTTTTGGTAGGTATAGTATTTACTTCTTGTAAAAAAGTAGATAATAAAGATTTATATCTACCTGTAGTTGCTCCATCAAAACCGTTTGCACCTATAAGTGATTCTGGTTGTTTGTCGGGATCATTAAATGGTACTTTGTTAGCTGGCAAAACCTACTATGTTTGTGGTAATATTATAGTAAATGCTGGTGATACTTTGATTATTCAGGAAGGGGTTACCTTAAAATTTCAGGGCAATTATGGTATTGGTGTTAATGGAAGTTTATTCTGTTTAGGTACACAAGCCAATCCAAACTGGCTGACTTATGATAGCGCTACTCTTACAAAGACCGATCAAATAGGGGCGAACCCAAATATCGATCCTGCTTTTAAAGGATTGTGGACAGGTATTATTGGTGGTACAACCTGTCCTTATTTAATTGTTAAATGGACACATATAGAATTTGCCGGAGGTAAGCCTAATGGTAAAGTAGCTGCTATAGGTACATCTGGTTATCCTTTATATTTTCAGAATCCTAATGGAATATTTGTTCTGGAAGACTCCTGGATTTATGGTAGCGTTGATGATCCTAACAGAACCTTTGGTGGAAAAGTTGCTATACTCAGAAATACCTATGAAAAATGTGGTTTTACTGGTGGTGAATCTTTAAATGCTAAAGCTGGTACCATTGGTGATTTTGCTTACAATGTATGCATTGGTACAGCTACCAATGGACCTAAACTTTCCAATGCAAGTGCTCCAGCGGGTGTTCCTGGTTCTAATGTTAGAATGTATAATAATACTATCATAAACTGTGGTTATAGAAGAGCAGCTGCAGGTAGAGGAGGTTCTATCAATTTTGAACAAAATGCGGCAGGTATGGCTTACAATAATATAATGGTGAATTGTAAGTTTGGTTTAAGAGTAGTTCAGAATCCATTGGCTGATACAGCGAATATCCGTTACGGTTATAATTTTAGTTACGGTGATTCTATATCTGTTGTTAAACAATTTGTTCCATCATTATCGGTAAGTACAGCAATAAGTGTTCCTCAGACTACCGATATTCCTAATTTAAATCCTTATTTACCTACAGGATGGAAAATGGGCGATACTTTGGTAGTGTCTACTATTCTTCCATTAGTAGGAGCAAACAACCCCATGTTTATAAATGCTCCTGTTCCATTACCTGCAGGTGTAAATCTTAGAGATATAGCGGTACAAGGTAATTATAACTTCCGTTTAAAATCTAATTCCCCTTGTATTGGTAAAGGGTTTATTGGCTTTACTGCTAAAGGTGATGTTCCTGTTGATCCTAAATATGGAGTAACTGAACTTACAGCTCCAGGTATCGATTTAGGGGCTTATCAGTTTAATGGAACTGGTAATAAACATTAACAGTTAATATTTTAAAAGCAACTCAGTTTCAAAATTTGTTTCAAACAACTAATATGATAAACTCAAAACTATTTACATTCGGTACTATTATTTGTTTGTTATTAAACTTTACTGCATTTGCTGGTTATGGTAATAGTATAAAACATAGGGTAGTTAAAGATTCGGTTCTATATAGTTTTGTAACTGTTGGTTGCAATAGAATAGAAAAAACAGATACCAGTGCAGATAATCCGAGCACCGCAAATGTGTTTCATTTACAAAGAACCTTTCAGGATATCTTACTGCTTAGTCCACTGCCTAAATACTTTTTCTTCACAGGCGATATGGTTCTTGGCTATACTAAAGGGGATACTGCTTTATTAAGAAAAGAACTTACTGCATGGGTTAACTTGTATTTGGCTTCTGGCTTACCGGAAAAGGGCGTAAAGATGATTCCTATCCAAGGTAATCATGAATCGCTTTTTAGCAAAAAGAAACCAGCTTCTCCCGAAGCAGAAGCAGTATGGTTGAGTGTGATGAAACCATTTATACAAAACAATAATGGCCCTAAAGCAGGAGAGGATGCTTTAACTACCGATCAGTCTTCCTTAACTTATTCTTTTAATTATAAGAACAGCCATTTTATTATATTAAATACAGATGGTGCCGGAAGAGAATCTTCTATTCCGGTTAGCTGGATAACCAAAGATCTGGCTGCTAATAAAAAGAATCGTGCCATAAAGCATATCTATGTTTTTGGGCATAAACCAGCCTATCCTGCCCCTAACGAAGATGGTTTAAATTCTCACCTTGAAACAAGAGATAGTTTTTGGACAGCTTTAGAACAAAACAACTGCGAAGCTATGTTTGCAGCACATAATCATTTATATTATCAGGTACAACCTCATGCTGAAAAAATATGGCAGATTGTAGCAGGAAATGGAGGTTCTAAATTAGAAGATAGCTGGAAGCCTGAAGGAGGAGTATTCTTTGGATTTACTTTGGTAGAAGTGTATTCTTCTGGTAAATCTGTTATCAAAAGTATGGGAAGACCATTATCGCCAGAAGGTTATAATAAACCAACTAGTTTGCCAACTAACTTAAGAGAACAAATTATAATAAAGAAGTAGGTTAGCTATATTTTAGAATTTATTCAAAGCTGCAGTGTACTTGTATACTGCAGCTTTTTTTGTAAACATCTTAACTATAGAATTAAGTATTGAAAAGACTTCCAATATTAATTAATTGTAAAGTGCAGCTGTAAATCATTAATTTAATATTAGCTTAAACTTAAGTTAACATTGGGTGTGGATGTTTGCCGTAATTATACATACTTAAAGCAAGTTATTTTAAAGAAAACTAATCTTTAAAGTTTGTCTGATTATTTAATTTAGAGCAAATCAAACACAAATATGAACAGTTTTACACCCCATGAATTTACTGCCGTTAATAACGTTGGTAAACAACAATTCAAAACAAGAAAAAGCCTATTACCATTTATGGCTTTACTGCTTGCTTTATTTACTTTTAGTGCTATGCCAGGTATTAGCTATGGTCAAAGCCTTGTAAATGGTGGCTTTGAATCAGATATTATCTGGCCTCCTTCCAGCAACTGGACTGCTTTTGGAGCATTTAACGTTAGTTGGCCTGGTACTGCTATAGGTAGCTCTACTGGTACTCAAATTGCAACCACTAGTACTACTGGTGCTTATGTAAGAACAGGTAACAATGCATTAGTTCTGGAAATGAGCTCGGCTGCTAGTGCAACTACTACCCATACTGCTTATATACAAAACAGTAATACTGTAAGTGTTGCAGCAGGCCAGTATTTACATACTATTGCATGGAATACTGCTAATAGCTCTGCAGGAACTTTGTATACTTTCTTTGGTGGAACAACATCTGGTGGAACTACTACCTCAACTACAGCTGTTGCTTTAACTGCAACTGTTGGTACTTTTAAAAGATATTCCGGTGATTTATTATATGCTTCTGCCGCTACAGTAAATCCTTTAGTTGGATTCACAAAATCAAATGCAAACGATAGAGCATTCTTTCTGGATGATATAGTTTCTTATACTGATGCTACAGCTACTTCCGACTTAACAAAACCAGCAACAGCACCATCTGGATTTTCTAATCAAACTCCTACTTCAGCAAGTTCTATTGCTCTTGGATGGACGAATGGCACTGATGCTGGTACAGGGGTAAAAGGATTCTTAGTTTTAAGAAGTACTATAACTACTTCTACTGCACCTTCATTAAATGATCAGGCTATTTATCCTGATGGAACTACAATAGGTAACTGGACAGTAGTAGGGCACGGTACTGCTACAAACGGAAGTATTACTTCTTATACCGATATTACGTATGATATTACTACACCTTGTATTTATACTATTATCAATTACGATTTAGCTTACAACTACGCTACTGCAGCTAATGCGCTTACATCTGGTACAATTACTTACCCTTCCTTGTTTAGTTCTACTACAACTATAAATTCTGGACTAACTTATGCTTTTGGAAGTGCCACTTCTCCAAACCAATCTTTTCAGATAAATGTATATAATGGCAATAATGCTATTGATCTGACTTTTAATGGGTTAACTAATTTTGAGGTTTCTACTGATGGTGGTAATACTTATGGTACTTCTAAAACGTATACATTAAGTTCTGCCAGATTAAAGAACTATTTAATTTATGTAAGACTTAAGCAAGGCTTAGCTGCTAATGCAAACTACACCGAAACATTAACTATTTCCGGGGCTGGTTTATTGTCACCTCAATTAGTTAATATTTCTTTAAGTGGCTCAGTAACAAGCACACCTTCATTTTCTGCTAACCCTCTTACTTTAAGTGGCTTAACCTATATATACGGATATGGGCCTTCTACTGCATCTTCTTTCAATTTAACAGGTTCTCTTTTAACTGGTTATCCAGGTACAATAACTCTTACAGGGTCTACTGATTATGAAGTATCTACAACATCTGCAACTTCAGGTTTTGGGGCTACTGCTACATTATCTTATTCTACTGCTACTTTAACATCCAAAACAGTTTGGGTAAGATTGAAATCAGGGTTAACGGTTGCAAATTATAACAGCGAATCTATCAGTTTTGATGGTGGTGGAGCAACTGGAAATATAACAGTTAGTGGATCTGTTACACCTGCTGCTGCTATCACTGTTACCGACAATGGTACAGCTTCTGTTATTAGTAATATATTTTCCGGTTCTACTAACAATATTATACAGAAGTTTAAAATTGTAGAAGGTACTGGTGTTGCTACTACTTTAACGGATGTTAATACTCATCTTACTGGAACTTATTCTGTGAATGATATTGCTACAAATGGGTTTAATTTATGGGCAAGTAGTTCTAATACTTTCTCAGCTGCTACTATTATTGCTTCTTCCTCTTCTACTTCTGGTCATGGAGAAACAATTGATTTTGCAGGACTTACTTATGCTATACCAGCAAGTGGTACTTTATATTTCTGGATTACTGCCGACCTTATTAATAACAACTGTATAGCTACTGCTGGTAATACTATTACTGCAGCCGCATTAACCAGTAGTTCTTTTGCAGTATCTGCAGGCACTATTGCTGCTGCCAATGTAAATGCAAGTGCAGGATACACAATTAATCTTGCCCCTACCAATTTGTTGAAATTCGATTTTACGCAGATAGGACATGATTATGCAAATAATCCTTTAGATAGAATTAGCTTTTTAAATGGTAGCTCAACTGTTTATGTACGTACATCAGATGTGCCAAATGTAACTTTAGATGTTATCAATAATTCTCCAGCACCTGGTGCTAATATTACTTACAATGCAAGTACTTCTGATTTATATATCCGATATCAGGCAGTCCATACTCCTTTAAATACAGAGAATACCGATAACTATATCGAAACTTCTATTGTATTGCCTCAAGGTAAAGTATTTAGCAATAATGCATTAAACTTATTGGTTAATTCTTGGTGTAGTAGTAACACTAATACAGAAAATTATAGTGTATATTATAAGTATAGTGATGATTCTACAGGAATGCCGAATTCCGCTTTAACTACCCGTACAGGTTCCACAGCTGTTAACGGTTTAGCAGGTGGATCTGTAACAGGTGATATTATAAATGGTGTTGCTGCTGCTGCTCCTTATACCTACAGCACCACTACTATTCCTGCTCCAGGAAATAATACTTCCAGAATATTAACTATCCAGTTAAGATTGTGGAGTCAGGCAAATGCTAATAACTGGCGTTTAAATGGCTTACAGGTATTCTCCAATGACTGTATCAATAATGTAGTAGTAAATGCTACTCCAGCTATCAGTACTTCCGTTTCAGCCATAACTACTAATTCATATACAGTTGGTAGTGGTCCTGCTAATGCCAGTAGTTTTACGGTAAGTGGTGCTAATCTTACTAGCATCCCTTTAACTTTTAATGGATTAACGAATTTTGAAGTTTCTACTGATGGTGGATCTACTTATGGTGCTTCTAAAACGCTTGCGTTTACAGCTCCTAAATTATCTTCTACTACCATTTATGTTCGTCTTAAAGCTGGCTTAACTGCTAATAATAATTATACCGATAATTTATCTATATCAGGTGGTGGTTTAGCTACCCCTTCTGTAATTTCATTAACAGGTGCTGTTGTAAATAATGGAACAATTACAACTTCTGTTTCTACTTTAACTGGCTTTACCTACATGGTTGGTGCTGGTCCTTCTTCTGTTCAAACTTTATCAATCACAGGTGCTTCATTACAGAATTTCCCTGGAACTATTACGGTTACGGGTTCTACTGATTACGAAGTATCTACCACTTCAGCTTCTGCTGGTTTTGGTTCTACTGCAACTATTTCATACTCTGCAGCTACTTTAACCAGTCAGTCTATCTGGGTAAGATTAATCAGTGGTAGAGCAGTGGGTAATTATAATGGTCAAACTATCAGCATTGCTGGTGGTACTGCTACTGCAAGCTTTATGGTAAGTGGTGCTGTTTCTGCAGCCCCTTCTGTTACTATTTCCGATAATGGTACTCCTGCTACTATTGCTCCTTCTGTTGCAGGTACTATCAATAATAATCTTCAGGTATTTAAACTGGTAGAAGGTAATGGAGTTGCTACTTCATTAAGCACTATTACTATTCATCCTACTGGTACCTATATTAATACTGATATTGCAACAGGTGGATTTAAATTGTGGGTTGCTACTTCTAATGCTTTTGCCAGTGCAATTCAACTAGGCTCTAGCATATCCTCAGTTTCGGGTCATGGCGAAAATATTGTTTTCTCATCATTAGCATATTCAGTACCTGCGAGTGCTTCAAGATACTTCTGGGTAACTGCCGATATAAGTGCAAATGGTTTAAGTACAGTAGGAAATACGATTACAGCTTCTGCACTTACAAGTGCTGATTTCGCAATTTCAGTAGGTAATGTTGCTGCTACTTCGGTAAATGCAAGTGCTGGTTATACCATTGCACAAGCGCCTACTAATTTATTGAAATTCGACTTTACTCAGGTGGCACATGATTATGTATCAAATCCTGCTGATAGAGTAAGTTTTGTAAATGGTTCATCTACCGTTACGGTTCGTACTTCTGATATTGCTGGTGTATATTTAGATACCATTGCAAGATCTGCCGCTTCGGTTTTAGCTGCGGCAACTACAGGTAATGCCAGTGGTATTTCGTATAATAATAGTTCAACTGATTTGTTTGTAAGATATCAGCCTTATTATACTCCAATGAATACCGAGAATACACAGAATTATATTCAAACCTCTATCGTATTACCTGCTGGTAAAGTATTTAGCCAGAATGCATTAAGTTTAATTATCAACTCTTATGCAAGTGGTTCTGGTTATCCTGATTATCATGTATTTTATAAATATTCTGCTGACTCTACAGGGATTCCTGCTGCTGCAATTTCAACGTCTACTGGTAATGTAATAGCTAATGGTTCTGCTGGTGGTAATATTAGCGGCGATATCATTCATTATACTTCTACTGCTGCTCCGTTTACCAATAGTACCACTACTATTCCTGCTCCTGTAGATTTGCAGTCTCGTATTTTGACTATCCAAATAAGAATCTGGGATTCTACCAACGCTGGTAACTGGCGTTTAAATACTTTGCAAGTATTATCTGCATTAAAATTAAGTGATGCTATAATTGCTGCTCCTCCTGTGGTTAATACTTCAGTAAGTTCATTAATAGTAAATGGATATAATTTAAATGCAGGCCCTGGTGCTGCAAATACCTTTACCGTTTCGGGTAGTTATTTAACTGCAAGTACACTAACTTTTGGTGGTCTTACCAATTTCGAAGTTTCTACCGATGGTGGTGCTACTTATGGTTCTTCTAAAACGCTTTCTTTCACTGCTCCTTCTTTAGCTTCTACTACTATTTATGTAAGATTAAAAGCAGGATTAACCGTTAATCCTTATTCTGAAAGTTTATCTATCAGTGGTGGTGGTTTAGCTTCTGCACAATCAATTGCATTAAGCAGTGCTGTTACCAATAGTCCAACTATTACGCCAAGTGTAAATAGCTTAACTGGATTTACTTATATTTATGGTACAGGAGCTTCTACTGCTCAAACGTTTAATATCAGTGGTTCGTTGCTTTCAGGTTATCCAGGAAATGTAACTATTACAGGTTCTACTGATTTCGAAGTGTCTTCTACTTCTGCTACAACTGGTTTTGGTTCTTCTGCAACTGTAGCCTTTACAACTGCTACTTTATCATCTCAACCAGTTTGGGTAAGATTGAAAGCCGGATTAAGTGTAGGTACTTATGCTGCGGAAACAATATCTATTAGTGGTGGTGGAGCAACTGCTTCTATTACTGCTAGTGGTTCTGTAACTGCTGCTGCTGCATTGGCTATTACCGATAATGGAACTGCTGCAGCTTTAGGAAATGCAATTGTATCTTCCAGCAATAATATACTACAAACATTTAAAGTAGTAGAAAGTGCTAATATAGCAACTACGCTTGCAAGTGTAACTGTGAAACCTACGGGTACTTATGTTGCTGCTGATATAGCAACAGGTGGTTTTAAATTGTGGGCAAATGCTTTGAATAACTTTGCAACAGCTACACAGATAGGTACTGTATCTTCTGTTAGTGGTAGTGGAGAAACTATAGTATTCTCAGCTTTAGCTAATTCAATATCTGCAAATGGTACTAAGTATTTCTGGATTACTACCAACATAAATGCTGCTGCAACTGTTGGGCATACCATCACTGCTGCTGCTCTTAGCAGTGCTGCATTTACTTTTGGTAATGGTTCTATCAGTAGTGCTACTGTAAATGCGGGTGCTGGATTTACAATTCAGCCTTTAGCATTCAACTTGGTTACCTACAACTTTGCAGGAGGTACAGCAACAGACTACACTGTAAATAGTACAGCTACTATGACCAGACAAGCAACTGTAACTACATCTGCATTAACTAATCCTACTATTTCTCCATTATTAATTCCTACTGCAAGTACAAGTCCTTATACTGGTACTTCAGTAGCAACTTATAGTGCAGGTGCATTTAATTATATAAAATTACAACATACCAATTCCGGAGCCTATACGCCAGGTACTACCACTACTGTATTTAGTACTAAGTCGTATATACAATCTTCTATTACTTTAGGGGCTGGTCAAACTTTTGCTAACTATCCACTAAGTTTAGCTATCAGTTCATGGTTGAGTAGTGCAGCAAATACAAAGAACTTTGTAGTGTTGTATCAATATGGTTCTACCGTACCTACTGACATGTTAACTACAGCTAATGTTACCGGTACAACTGGTGCAGATGGTACACAGGCTAATTCAACAGGTGATTACATTGCTACACCAATTAATGCAACAACTGCAACAGCAACTAATACCAATACAACTACCATACCTGCACCAGGTAATACTACTTCTACTGTATTAACCATACAGATACTGGAATATGGTACTACAGGAGGTAACTGGAGAGTAAATTCTTATGCTTTAAGCACTATAGGTACCAATCCTGCGGTTATTTATCATCCGGTTATTTCTTCTTTGTCTGCTACTTCTGTATGTGTGGGTTCTAATCTTACTATTACAGGGTTAAACTTATCTAATGCATCTTCTGTAACTATTGGTGGTGTAGCTGCTTCTATTGTTAGCAATACTGCTACTAGTATTGTAGTAACTGCTGGTAATGGTACTACAGGTGTAGTATCAGTAACTACTCCTTCAGGTACTGCAAATAGCAGTACTTCACTGGTAAGTAACAATACATGGACAGGTACTTTAAATACTAATTTCTCAACAGGTCAGAACTGGTGTTCTGGTGTTGCTCCAGTATCTGGATCAATAACTATTAATTCAGTTAGTTCAGGCTACTATCCTGTATTAAGCGGTTCTTTATCTTTAACTGGGTTAACTATAGGTACAGGTGCTACATTTAGTTTAGGTACTGGTAGTCTTACTATAACGGGTACAGTATCTGGTGCTGGTTTATTAGTTGGTTCTTCTTCGGCCGGTTTAACAATAAACAGTAGTACCGCAAATACCATAGCTTTCAGTACAATTAATTCAACCGATACTTTATTAGGTAGCTTAGTAATAAGTGGTACTGGTAAAGTAACCTTAGGTTCTGGTGTAGGAATTACTTCATTACTAAATTTAAGTAATAGTGCTGCTACCTTAGATATCAATGGTCATCATTTAACCTTAAAGAGCAATGCTGCTAAAACTGCTGAATTTGCAGCGTTAACTGGTACTGCTGCCATTATCGATGGTACAAAAGCATCTCCTTTTACTGCTACTAACGTAACTGTTGAACGTTATATTCCACAAGGAAAGAGAAACTACCGCGATCTTGCTCCTTCAGTAGCCAATGCAGGTTCTGTATTTGCTAACTGGCAGGAAAGTGGTGCAGGCTCTCCTTCATCTTCAAACGGAGTTTACATTACAGGTAAAACAGGTACTCCTGGTTATGCAGCATTTGATGCTACTTCAGGTTTCGATTTAACTACCAATGGTAATAATACACCTTCTTTATACAGTTGTGTAAGTGGAAACTGGGCTGCTGTAACTACCGCTACTGGTGGTACTAAAGCTCTTGGTTTAGATCCATTCAAAGGATTAAGAATATTAGTAAGAGGTTCAAGAAACTTTAATATGGGTACTAACCCTGCTAATATGCCTACTGCTACTACCCTAAGAGCTACTGGTACATTAGTTACTGGAACAGTTACTTATAATGCAATAGGAAATGGTGGTACAGTATCTACAGGCGGTTACACTTCTACTTATGGTTTAACACCTGCAAGTGCTTATACTGCTGGTGAAGGCTGGTCTTTTGTTGCTAATCCTTATGCATGTCCTATTAGCTGGTCTGCTATATTAGCTAATACTGGTACCAATGTTGGAAATACCTACTATTTCTTAGATCCAACTTATCAGAATGCTGGTGCTTCTCGTTATACAACTGTTCAGTTCAGTGGTTCTACAACAGTAACCAACCGTCCATCAGGTGTTTCTTCTGATGCTGCTTGTTTAAACATTCAGCCAGGACAAGGTTTCTGGGTATACCATACTGCTGCTACACCTAAGTTAGTAATTCAGGAAACTAATAAAGTGGTTGCTGGTACACAAACAGCTGTATTCAGAACTGCTACATCAAACAAACTGAATGTAAGCATCTGGAAAGATATAGAGGGTACCGCTACCAACATGGACGAAGTAGTTGCTACCTTCAATAATTACTACAGCAAAGAAATAGGTGCTGAAGATGCTAAGAAACTAATGAATGGAAGTGAGAATATCTCTATCGTAGAAGCTAACACCGATTTAAGTATCAATGGAACTACCTTACCAATAGTGGGAGAGGAGATGGCATTGAAAGTAGGAAATGTTACTGCTAATACTGCTTATCAATTGAAAGTAGATGCTACAGAATTTTCTTCTCCTGGTGTAGAAGCGTTTATTAAAGATGCTTACTTGAATACTATAGTACCTGCAGCAACAGTAGTAAACTTTACCCCTACTACAGATGCTGCTACTTATCAGAATCGTTTCAGTGTAGTGTTTAAATCTGCTAAAGTGGTTCCTGCTACAATTGTAAAAGGAAGCATTAGTGTATATCCAAATCCGGTAACTGAAAAAACATTTACAATACAAACAGCTAATGTAGCTGCTGGTAAATACAATGTAGTAATGGTAAACAGTCTTGGTCAGGAAGTAATGAGCACAACCATCAACCACGTACAAGGTTCAACAACAGAGACCATCAAAATGAATAAGTCTGTAGTTGGTGGATTGTATACCCTTGTTCTAAGAAGTTCAGATAGTAAAACTGTTTATAACACTGAATTAATTGCTAAATAAATAATAACTATCAAACAGCTAATCATGTAAAACTGATTAGCTGTTTATAATTAAGCAACCAAAATAAAAAGTATAACAATGAAAAAGATATTAAAAGTAACCGTACTATCACTATTAGTGTTAGTAATTGCTATCAGCAAAGGTCATGCACAAGGTACACCAGTACCAGGTGGTGGTGGACCAGGTGTAAATGGTAGTGGCGGTTTTACCCCTCCAGGTAATTCTGGTGGTGGTGATGGTGCAGTACCATTCGATGGCGGTCTTAGCCTTATCCTATTAGCTGCCGGTGCAGGAGTAGGAGCGAGGAAGAAGCAGTTAATTAAGAATTAAGAATTAATAATTAAGAATTTAATACAAACGGCACTACTCTGTTTAGGGTTGTGTCTTTGTTGTTTTTGGAAATTATGAATTAAGAATTAATAATTAAGAATTTAATACAAAAGACACTACTCTGTTTAGGGTGGTGTCTTTGTTGTTTTAGAAAACCTTTATTTATGATGCAAACAAATATTGCAGGTATTGAATTTCTTTCTTTTGTAATATTTTAATTGCAAAGTATATTGAACAAAAAGAAAGGAGTTTAAGCAGGATAGTATCCTCTTAAACTCCTTTAAAATAACAGGCATCCCTGTATTAATTCTTAATTCATAATTATTAATGGCTTTGTTGCATGAATAATTAGCATTTACATACTAAAAAGGATATAGAAGAGTTTTATTATAAGTAACTACTCAAATAATAAACTCAAACTATATCCAGTGGGTAAAGATAAATA
>CAIVPM010000017.1 GCA_903907815.1 uncultured Chitinophagaceae bacterium
CAATAATGATTAATTACTTACATGCAAAAAAATCATTATATATTCTTAGGTCAATCAATCATAAATTAAGACAGGATATATTGAAACTAATTGATGCACAGGAAAATATAACGGTAACGGAGGTGTATACTACGCTAAAAATAGAACAATCGGTGGCTTCGCAACATCTTGCATTAATGCGGAAAGCTGGAATTGTAGTTACCAGAAAGGAAGGGAAGTTTATTTTTTACAAACCAAATTATCAAAAAATCAAAGAAGTCTCTCTGTTTGTAGAGGGCCTTGTAAATAGTTAAGTAAACATACTATGTCAGAGTAGTTTCTGGCTACAGATAATGTCTTATTTGATTTATTTTAAATAAAAAAATAAAGTATGTATATAGAACAATTGTACACTAAATGTTTAAGCGAAGCAGCGTATTATATTGAAAGTAATGGCGAAGCAGCAATCATCGATCCTTTAAGGGATGTAGATCAGTATGTAGAGCTTGCTACCAAAAGAAATGCAACGATCAAATATATATTCGAGACTCATTTTCATGCAGATTTTGTAAGCGGGCATCTGGATTTAGCTGGTATTACCGGTGCAAAAATTATCTATGGTCCCGATACAGAAACAGATTTGAAAGTATATGTTGCAAAGGATGAAGAACTATTCCCTTTGGGCGATGTATCTATAAAAGTTTTGCATACTCCCGGACATACTTTGGAGAGCAGTTGTTTTTTACTGTTGGATAAAGAAGGAAAGGAACATGCCGTATTTACGGGCGATACTTTATTTGTAGGAGATGTAGGCAGACCCGATCTTGCTCAGAAAGGAGAGGAACTTACCATTGTTCATCTTGCTGGAATGTTGTACGATAGTTTACAGACTAAAATAATGCCTTTAAAAGATGAGGTAATTCTATACCCTGGACATGGTGCTGGTAGTAGTTGCGGCAAAAATCTTGGCACTGAATCTTTCAGTACAATAGGGGAGCAGAAGGAACATAATTACGCTTTAAAGGCTGCTTCAAAAGAAGAATTTATAGAGGCAGTTACCACCGGTTTGCCAGCGCCGCCTCAATATTTCCCTATCAATGCAAAAATTAATAAGGAAGGTTATTTAAGCATGACTACTTTAATGGAAAATGCAAATTTACCTTTATCGGTAGCGGATTTTAAGACATTATTGAACGAGGTCGATACCATACTTTTAGATACAAGACATGCCAGTGTATTTGTAAATGGATTTGTGCCAGGTGCAATCTTTATTGGTTTGGAAGGTCGTTTTGCAGAATGGGCTGGCGCGTTGTTGCCTTTCGATAAAAAGATTTTACTGGTAACGGAGCCTGGTATGGAAAAAGAAACTATTACTCGTCTGGCAAGAGTAGGGTACGAAAAAATAATAGGTTATCTGGATGGTGGATTTAATAGCTGGAAAGAAGCCGATGAAAAAATAGACCTCCTGATAGATGTAGAAGCAGATGAATTGGCAATGGATTTAAAGTATGATGATAATTTGCTAATCATTGATGTAAGAAAAGAAGCGGAATACAATGATGAACATATTAAAGAAGCACTTAATATTCCTTTGAACGATTTAATGGATCCTGCAAGTATGGTAAATCTCGAAGAAAATTATAATATCTATATTCATTGCGCAGGGGGCTACAGAAGTGTAATTGCCTCATCACTTATTAAACGTCAAGGAATTCACAACATCAGAAATGTAGTAGGAGGGTTCGATTTTATAAAGAAAATAGAAGGTGGATTTACATTCGAGAAGACTAAAGCTGCATTAAATTAAGATAGTATAGCGTAAGAGTAAAGTAGGCTGTTCAAAGCAGCCTATTCTTATATAAAAGTCCACGAATTTATTCCGATTGACTTTCCTGGTATACTATTTTACTTTTTGTCTTTGTATTCGTTATCAATTATCCATTCTCCATTATCAATTAATTTTTGGGCGTTCCGCAAGCGGCCGTTCCAGCTCTTCCTATCTTTTGCTACCACTACATCACCATCAATTTTAATACAGGTTCAAGGGTGGTAGCAAAAGGATATTCCCTGCTGGCACTAACGCAATAGTGTGCTGTGAATGATTAGTCGTTTGTATAGATTAATCAATGCTTTAATAGAGATGATAGTAGGTCTATCGCAATCGTTGAACAAGCGAGGGTTGCAAACCGCCTCACGGTGCTTTGATAGTAATTGAA
>CAIVPM010000018.1 GCA_903907815.1 uncultured Chitinophagaceae bacterium
CAATTCGCTCTCTAGATACTCTAGGTTTAATTTTATTTTGGATGTTCTTTTTTAGAATGGTTATCTCGTTCTTAGCTAATGCTACTAAGTTAAAAATAGCATTAGTCTTTTCGCTTGGTATTAAATTGTATTTAGTACTCATAATTTATAGATTATTTATTCGTATTTTCTATGTTCACCGCAGTGTTTTAAGCTCTATGAAGTTAAACGTAGTCCCAATCAAAAATAGTATAAAACAAATCAATTCTTACTTTTAAAAGAAAATCAATAAAAATATTTACTAAATAATAAACAAATGAAAATTGGTCAATCCCCCCCACTCGGAACATCTTACAAAATAATCGGAGTGCATCTCGGCACTGGTTGTACCTGTGCCGCAGTTTATTTCAGCTTTTAGCTGAATTTCTTTCTGTTAATTCCCAACAACAAAATAGTAGAGTGTCTCAAAAGTCCTTATTGTCCCAATGTATTCTGTATCCCCCGTCACTGCGAGTGCAACGAAGCAGTCTGAGTCAATTAATAAATGCTCCCCAAACAGTAAGCCCCCCTCGTAACAGCTTACAAAATAATCGGAGTGCATCTCGGCACTGGTTGTACTTGTGCCGTAGTATATTTCAGCCGTAGCTGAATTTCTTTCTGTTAATTCCCAACAACAAAATAGTAGAGTGTCTCAAAAGTCCTTATTGTCCCAATGTATTCTGTATCCCCCGTCACTGCGAGTGCAACGAAGCAGTCTAAATCAATTAATAAAAGCTCCGCAAACATCAAGTCACAAAACCACATCCAATTAATGTATTGTATTAGTTTTTAATTTGAAACGGTCGTCATCAGGATAAAAAAAACACCGCCCATTTCTGAACAGTGCTTGTACTATTTTTTACTTTTGCCTTTTTACTTTTAAACTGTATTATTTAGTTTTTCTTTTTTTAGTTTTTAGTTTTTGTTCTAATGTATTCAACCTTAAACGCTTTAAACATTGAACCTTTTAAACCCAGTATTCATTCTCACATTAGTTTTCCCCTTTCTTAAACTGTTCCTCTATCAATCGTTTTTCTCTTTCAATTTCAGCTATAAGTTCATCCTCAGTGGGCAAATACGGCATGTATTTGGTAGCAAACAATTGTTGACTATCTTTCAAAACCGAATACCTCGCAATTGTTCTATCAGTTTCAGTACATAGCAATATTCCAATGCTCGGGTTGTCTGTTTCCTTTTTTTGCAAATCGTCAAACATTCTCACATACATATCCAGTTGACCTACATCCTGATGAGTTATTTTATTTGTTTTAAGTTCAATAATTACAAAGCAGTTAAGGAGGTAATTATAAAAAACAAGGTCTATGTAAAAGTCAGAAGTTTCTGTTCTTATCAATTTCTGCCTTGCTACAAACGCAAATCCTTTCCCTAATTCAAGTAAAAACTGTTGAAGGTTGTCCAGCAATGCCTGCTCCAGTTGGTTCTCGGTGTATTCAGTAGCAGGTGTTAGTTGAAGAAACTCAAGAACGTATGGATTTTTTATAAATTCTAGTTTATCTAATTGAAAACTTTCCGTTTTCTGCTGCATTTCATCCTTTACAATATCTTGTTCCGATGAACTTAAAAGTCTTTCATAATAAAGGGTATTATAATTTCTTTCCAGCGTTCTATAACTCCAGTGTTGATTAGCTGCTTCATGAAGATAATAATTTCTTGCTTTTTCATTCATTACTCTTATCAGTAACCTGTAATGACTCCAGCTCAATTCGGGGCGCAGTGTGTCCCGTTTTGGAAATGTAATAAAAAACTGTCTGAAACGTCTTAGTTCTCTTTCATTAAATCCTTTTCCAAATTCCCTAGATAGTTCTATCGACAGTTCTATCAATATTCCTTCACCATAAGCTGCCCTTTTATTACCGTGTTGTTGTTCTTCTACTATACGTTTGCCAATACTCCAATAGGCTTCTACCATAGCAGTATTAATTGCAGTATATGCCTTTTGCCTTGCCATAGCAAGTATCTGCTTAATTTCCTCGATATAGTTTAATCTCATAGTTAAAATCATTTAAATTTATCCGAACGCTATTAAATGTTGCTTACTTTCAAAACATACTTCAAATAATCCTGTAAATATATCAAACTATCTGTAGTGGTGATTGTCTTTTCCCCCACTCCTCAGAACATATTGCAAAATAATCGCAATGCATCTCACTGGTTGTACCTGTGCCGTAGTATGTTTCAGCTTGTAGCTGAATTTCTTTCTGTTAATTCCCAACAACAAAATAGTAGAGTGTCTCAAAAGTCCTTATTGTCACAATGTATTCTGTACCCACCATCAGCACACCTAAAAACGCTAGTTTCCTTCCCCGCAAAGTGTACTTCTACGCAGATGTCTCATTTTCCCCTAAACATCTCATTTCATAAAACCTTCATGCGGGGAAAATTGACTCTGCGTGCTCTTCAAATTTTAAGCCTTTACACCATAACAAAACATCCCATCTTAGAACAGCTTACTAAATATTCGAAGTAAAGGAACTACGCCTGTGCCGTAATCAATTTCAGCTTTTAGCTGAATTTCTTGCTGTTACTTTACAACAACAAAATTGTAGAGTGTATCACTCTCTTAACTTGTGGCATTATTTAAAGTATCATTAAACCTATTTATTTCTTTAGTGTAAGCATTCCACTTTTCTACATATTTCGAATGATTTACAAGAAATGTGGTGGTGTTTATTAGGTACTTATCAAATTTTACTACATATTCATTTATGTCTTTCAGTAAAATTTTGATGCTAGTTTTCAAAGCCTTCTCTATAAGTTTATTTTCAGTATTGAATTGCTCCTTTAAATTTTTACATAAATAAATTATATCATACTTTACATAAAGCATAGGAGCTAGCTTTTGCTTTAATAATTCTGTTTCTGCAAAGTATACTTTCATTTTATTGTTGGCATTATGTACAGCCTGATTAATAATTACAATTAACAATTTCCAATCTTTTTCAGTATTATAATCCGCATATTCTGCTCTTAAAAAATTGTATTTCACAATAGCTACTCTTTTCATTTCCTCCAACTCTTTAAGCAGCTTCAACAGTTCTTTAAGCTCCATCTCTTTGGTAGCTACTTCATTACCTATATTTTTATATTCAGTCTCAGCCTTCTTTAGTTTATTTTTAAGTGATTTATATTTAAGAGTTATACTCATGTATATAATTATGTTTGCAATAAACAAATTTATATTTAATTCATTAAATGTATTAATTTCTCCATTTGTTTATCATGTTTTTTTATATCCTTACAAAACTTAACCCAATCATTCATATAAGGTTCATGATAATCCTGGAGATGTATATAAGCATTTTTCAAAAAAACACCATAAGGTTCAAGTTTTGATAACAAGATCGCTTCGAGTTCTTCATATTCTTTTTTATAAAATCGATCGGTAGTAAACAGCGTTCCACAACTAACTTTAACGTCCTCAACTACCTTTCTATTATTTAAGTAAATCAATATAAACCTTGGAAACTTAACTTTAAATAAATTGCTTTTGTCATAATAATCTTTCGAACTATCGGCGGCTATCTCAACATGTTCATTAAATATTTTTAGTCTTAAAATTAAATCTTCTAAAATACCTATGTCGTTACATTTTAAAATCGTTTTAAATGAATTGTCAATAAATAACATTTCTTCATTTAAAGTTTTCAGTGTTAATATTTCAGTAGTTAATTGTAACTCTTGCATCAATAATTTGCTGTTCAAAGAAACATAATGCTCATCTAATACACTTATTATTTCTGCTAACAATTTTATTAATTCCAATGCATTTGTGTGTTCTTTATTTTCCATTTTATTAATTTTTAAGGTTGAACATTTATTATTATTTATAAAAAAGGCAGGCATCCCTGCCCGCCTTTGCTTAATTCATAATTATGTACTCTTTTCCTCCCTTCTCCGCAACAATGTATTTGTATTACTATTGCCTCTTTGCCTTGTATTACATTGTGCCTATGTGCCTAGTTGCCTATGTGCCTTGTATAACTTACTTCGGCAACACCCTTGTCAACCCAATCACAAACTCATTAGGGTCATTCTTCTTAAAAGTTACCGTCATAGTTTCATTCAAAAAACCAGGTGCAACCACAGTCAATACTGCTTTTCCCAGAATATGTGTATTAAAAATTCTCATTCCATTTCCATCCAATTGGTATACAACTGTTTTTACCTTCTTTTTCTTTACGGAAGTTCTCACTTCAGTAATTACGGCAGTCAACACAGCTTCTTCTGTAGATCGGTTTATAACAGAATAACTACCCACATTATGGCGCTTACCCAATACAATTACTTTATTGGCAAGTCCTGCTCTTTCAGCTATTTCAGGGTTCAATTTCTTATACTTCCTTATAAGCAATTTAGCCATCATATTTTTATGTCCCGTACCCTTCTTTAAAGATATAGTTAATGCATCAGTTCCTCCTGCCTTTTTCTTTTGTCTATTCTTTATAGGCACCTCTTTGGAGGTAGAATATTTTAATATCTTAGCACGTAAAGCAGTCATTTCCGTGTCTTTAATATTCGTAAATACCGTCAATAAATTATCGTTTATCTGCTTTTCAACTGCTTCTGCTCTTTGTACAGCCTCTTCCTTCTTTACAAAATAAAAATAAGAAAACGAAAAATCAACAGAAGAAGCTAATTCAGTGTTATTTACCGAATTGGCTTTCGATATGCACCTTTCTACAATTCCTTCCAGCGTTTCAGCCATATCTCTTTTCATGCTATTTACAGAGTTAGCAGTCTCAGCAGGTATTTTAGCCTGTACTTTAATAGCAATGTCAGAGTCGGTTAATGCCAACGCCAATCCATCACTTTCACTTTTATATTCCGGTATGTCAATTAATATAGCAGGGAAATCAACTTCGATGCTTTTCATTACTCTTTGCGTTTCAAGTTCCGCAGCTTGTACTAAATCCATAGCTTTGATTTTTAATAATTAATAATTTGTTTCATATAAAATTGTAACTCTTCTAAGCTTAATTTTTATTCATCAATCGAAAAAACAATTTAACCGTTTAACCATCTATCGCTACTTTTTCGTCCTCTCGTCAAGTATCACCATCTCAATACTAAGTTCCTTTTTCATCATATAAAGTTACAAATAGAATAAGCCAAGTTTTAAAATGGTTATACCAAGTTGTAAATTGGGTATGCTAAGTTTATATTTTCCATTACCAAGTAGCAAAATGGATATGCTAAGTCCCAAAAGGATAATACAAAGCAAACACACTTCAATATCTAGTAGTAAAATGGTAATATCAATTTTATAAAGGATAATACAAAGTAGCATATTGATAATGCAAAGTAAATTTTATCAAATGCCAGGCTAAGTATACTTTCCTTTTCACACATCCCACCTAACTTATATTTCTAAGAACTTTATCTTTTAAAACACCAAACCTACATCTATCAACCCGCACTTCCTATGTCAAGCATCATACCCTACAATGTTTCTAAACAGTTGGAAATCCACCACTATAGCGTAACTTAAAAGATTTACAAAATATATCGTGCTTCTTAAAAAGGCCCATATATCCTGATAGCTATACTACCATTGGTTATTAGCCCAACAGTGCAGTATTAATTGAATAAAATAAAAAAGGAAATAAGAATAAAAATGCAGAAAATATTATCCTCAAAAAGAGCAATTCTTTCTAAAATAACCCCCAAATAACCAAAATAAAAAAATAAACCAAACAATAAAACAGAATAATAACCATATTAAGGTTGTTTTTCTTATAGTTTGGCATCTCTCCTACATTTCTCCTAATGGTTGGTGTCTCACCAACTACATGTATTAAACCTTGAACCTATTAAACCATTTAAACCCTTTAAACCCTTTGAACCATAATAGTTAAATCGCTTGCGATTCTCTCTGTCCTCTGTATTTACTCTATTCAAAATTTAACACTCAAAATTTAAAATAATCTCTGTGTTCCGCTGTGTCGCCGTGGCACTGTGGTTCAATGTATTCAAAAAAAACACCCCATAAAATACTTTACATTTTATGAGGTGTCTAAAAAAGAAATATTATTATACTATTAGTGGCGCATCAGAATCACTACTGCCGTTACCAACATATTTACCAATGCCAATGGTATCATACTTTTCCAGCCAAGGTTCATCAACTGATCGTAACGGAAACGAGGAATTGTCCAACGTACCCACATGAAAAAGAAGATAAACATGACTACTTTAGCCATCAAAGTAATAATACCTATAGTAGCAGCGAAGTTAGGGGTATGATTTGCCGGATTAAAGAAAGGCAAATCGTAACCACCAAAGAATAAAGTAGCCATTACTGCACTACTAATAAACATATTGATGTACTCGGAAAATAAGTAGAAACCAAGTTTCATGGAAGAATACTCCTGATGATAACCAAAGTTTAATTCGTTCTCTGCTTCTGGCAAATCGAATGGTGTTCTATTACACTCAGCAAAAGCACATACCAGGAATATCAAAAAGCCAAGTGGCTGATAAATTACGTTCCAGTGATGGCCAGGACCAGTTTGTTGTTTTACAATTTCTCCTAACTGTAAAGTACCAGTCATCATTAGTAAAGCAATCATACTTAAGCCCATTGCCAACTCGTAACTTATAGCCTGAGAAGCTCCTCTTAATGCAGCCAATAGAGAGAACTTATTATTACTTGCCCATCCACCAATCATTACACCATACACACCCAGACTTACTACCCCAAAAATGTATAAGAAACCAATATTGATATCGGCAACCTGCAAAGCAATTGTTCTTCCAAATAGTTCTACTTTATCGCCCCAGGGAATAACAGCACAAGTCATTAAAGCAGCTGTCATAGCCAAACCCGGCCCTAATATGAATAACCATTTATTAGCACCAGAAGGAATGATTTCTTCTTTAGCAATCAGTTTAAGACCATCTGCAAAAGGTTGTAAAAGTCCGAATGGACCTGCACGGTTTGGACCTGGTCTGTCCTGTAATATTGCTGCCACTTTACGCTCGGCAAATGTTGTATACAATGCAATACCTAAACTGGCGAAAATGATAACTGCAATCAGTATCAGTTTCTCTATTACCAGTGCTGTGTCAATTAAAAGTAAAGTCATTTATAATCAGTTGTATTATTTAAAGTCAGTTGAATGAGCAGGTCTGTCCAATGAGCTCAATTCAATATTTGTTTTGTTCACTTCACTAATAGTATGAATATCCATTAATAACTGTGGTTTTTGTCCATACATCACAGCACCAAAAGTTTCGTTTGATTTGTGAAGACCCACATAGTGCCCCTGAGAAATTACTGAATGACGATTCACTTTAGAAGGTCCTTCAATTGTCCAGTCGGCAATATCTTTTTTATCAAAACGACATTCATTACATATCCACCCTGTATTACCATTAGAAGCTTCTTTCACTTCACCCCACTCATCTTTGCGGGCAGTAACACGAAATACTTCATCCCCTCTCATCCACAGTTGAACTTCGCCACAACATTTAGGGTTAGAACAGTTTCTATGTGCATCAACAGGCTTGGTAAACCAAACACGATTTTTGAAACGGAAAGTTTTATCGGTCAGCGCTCCTACAGGACAGACATCAATAACATTACCGATGAAATCGCTGTTTAAATTCTTTTGTATGAAAGTAGCAATCTGTGCATGATCGCCTCTATCCAGAATACCATGATCGCGAACTTCCGCTACTTGATTTGCTGTAAATACACAACGGTAACAAAGGATACAACGCGTCATGTGTAACTGAATCTTATCGCCTAAATCAACCTTAGGGAAAGTTCTTCTCTGAAACTCATAACGGGTGCCGCTCTTACCATGTTCGAAGCTTAAATCCTGCAAGTGACATTCACCAGCCTGATCGCAAACAGGGCAATCCAATGGATGATTTAATAGTAAGAACTCCACCACACCTGCACGAGCGTCTACTACTTTTGGTGAAGTAATATTTTTCACTTCCATTCCATCCATCACGGTAGTTCTGCAGCTTGCCACCAGCTTAGGCATTGGGCGAGGATCCTTTTCGGAACCCTTGCTTACCTCCACCAGACAGGTACGGCATTTACCACCACTACCTTCCAGTTTGCTGTAGTAGCACATAGCAGGAGGGGTAACATCACCGCCAATCCGACGTGCAGCATTTAAGATAGTAGTGCCCGCAGGAACTTCTATCGTGATATTATCAATTGTTACTTTAAATAATTGTTGTTCTGACATTTAATTTTTCAATTTATTAACGTCTGCATAATAAGTATTCTCTTTTAATTCTATCAGCCATGATATTAATTTAACAACAGGCTCATAATTATTATCAATCCCTCTTTTTTTTATTTCCTTGAATAGTCTTACAAATTTTTCATTATTTGCAACATCAATATCTTTAGAAAGTTTTGCCAACTTACGAGGAACACTTGGTAAATCATAATCATCTTCCATATTAATTTCCAAATCACTTGCCACATTACAAATCCAAGTCTCACTTTCAGGGCAAAGTTGAATAATATAATGATGCTTATCTGGATGTTTAAAAAGTAAAAGGTAATTCTTTAAACTTTGATTCCACAAATTAAACTCTTTTACATATTCAATTTCCCTTTTATCCCTATCAATTATGCCAACTGCAAAGCTATCACCAAATTCATCTTTCATTTTATTAGCAACAGTACTATTACCTTTTCCATGATTAACCCCATTTTTTGAGACCTCTAACAATATATTTACTAAACAAGTATCTACATAACATTCAGGAATAATAGCATTAACCATTCTTTAAAAAGTTTTCAAGATTAAAGAATAGGTCTATTCCATACTGATATATCTCTGTAATTTGTTCATCTGTTAATCTATTAATTACAGTTGCCCCATCCTCTAACCCAACTGTATAAATACTCAATTCATCGTCTTTAAGTTCTTCCATAAAGTCGTTCAAAACAAATGGACTGTGAGTTGCTATAAAATATTGGTTATCATTATCATCAAAAATAATATCTGATGTAAACTTAGCAATATATGGCGGAAACATGTGAGCCTCAGGTTCCTCAAAAAGAAGAATAGAATTTTTATTAGAAGCAATTGCAGCCTTATAAAAAATTAGCCTTTGTAATGTATCCGCTATTAAAGAATATGGGATAGAAAATATTTTTTGTTTGTCAATATTCTTAAATACTCTAAGTTCATTTAACCCTGCATCAAAAGTTAATGTAAGATTATATACATTAAATAATGAAATAACCTCATTCATTAATTCTTTATTATCAATAAGAATATCAGAAAGATTTTCTCCGAAAGGTA
>CAIVPM010000019.1 GCA_903907815.1 uncultured Chitinophagaceae bacterium
AAAAATCCAGAAAGAACAAAAAATAATGATACCCCTGTTTGACCAAATACACTTAGTTTCTTAATAAGTAAAAGAGCCTTGCTATTAGTTTCAATACTTATAAAAAAATGAAAAAACATTACCATTAATGCTGCTATTGCTCTTATACCATCTAATTCTTTATAGTGATTTAATTTCATTACAGATTATTCTTTCTTTAAATTCTTTTTAAGATTATTAAACTCCATATAAATATGATATTCAACTTCAATATTAAAAGTAATACTACAGTTAATATGAAAGTGTTTTGCCTGCAAGAATAATAAAAATTGACTAATAAAATAGATAAAGAATCTATTTTTCATATTTTGAATTAACATTTACTACCTTTCCGTTCCTAAAAGCTATGGTATTCTATAGATACCAGCATATTATGAGCCCCAAAATCAAAGTGCTAATAATAGATGATAATGGTATTAAAGCATCATCTCTTGGAATGTTCCTGCTCCTTAATGGTTTTGATCTTGGTTTTCCAGCCTGTAGTTTTGAACTCGCTGTGGAAATTCTTGCCAATGAAATACCCGATATTGTATTGATGGAAATTAATATTCAGGGCAACGAAATGGAGTGTAAAAAAATAGCTAACTTCATTGATGCTTTTTATCATTTACCTGTCATATTTATGAGTAATAACGAAGAACAATTATCTAAATTTAAACCATCTTATAACCACATTGCCCTATCGGTTTCAAACGAAAATCCTCATTAGCATGCACATGTATTAGTAGCAATCGATAAACTGACTCAGCTAACTGTTTCATCCCATAGTCAGTTGATCAATGTGAATGTAGTAATTAATCCGATATTAAAAAACGGTGAACCAAAACATCTAAAACAGGATCAGTTGCAATTCTGTAGAATGAATATTGATTCCAGCAAAATTGCTTTAGCTCAAGCTAATAATACTGATAACAGAAATACCAGCATATTGTGGTTGCAAAACAATCATGAATTTTGTTTACAGGAATACATTTCTCTTCGCAAACTAACTTTAAGACATACAACTATACCCTTATTGAGAATTAGCAATAAAACGATAATCAATACTTTAATGATTGAATCTTTTCAGTTACACCATTCTATTAAAATAGATGGTCATGAACTTATAATAGGCAGATATTTTAAAAAAGAAGTAGATCAATTTTTATTATCCCTTCCCAATCTGAATTGTAATTAAATATTAGCTAAAAACGGGTTTCCTGTAGATGAATATTTACCTCATTGTATTGAGATGTATGATGCGTTTCATCCTTTTTGTTTGCTGTTCATCCTTCCTATTATGGTAGTTTGTCCTAAAACTATTGTCGTTTGTGCAAATGACTTCTCCATTCTGTTTTTTCCTTTCATATTTGTACTGTCGTTTGAAAGTATAGAACAATTCAAAGCTTCTTACGGCAATAGTTCTTTTAGAAAGTATAATTTGTAAAGAAGATATTTTAAATTGGTATTCCTAGATTAGGATAGGAAGCTTTAAAAGCAGGATTTATTCTTGGTAAAGATTCATTTATAAGTTCCCTTGGTGGATTTTTTGCTAATAAGGGAACAATTATAAGTCCCATATCCTCATCTGGAACCGGCAAATGGGGATTTATTTTAAAGATTGGATAAATTGTTTACTCCATTGGGTAATATCTTTCAAACTTATCGATATAAGGTATAGATAATAGTTGGGGTGGAACAGTTAATGGAGCTACTATTTGAAGTATAGGACAGTATAGAACAATTAATAGATCCAATACTCGAACTATTAGGGGGTAATCTTGAAACATATCTACCTATGGAACTTATAAATGTTCATATATATCTTACTGAAAAGGAGTTACTGCTTTCTGATTGGGCTTTAGAAATGATTATTAAACAATAAATATATATTATGGAACAGAATCCGTATTTGCCAGTAGGCGACGCACAAAAAGTGTTATGGTTAGAAAATTTCGATGAGAAATTTCCAGGATATTCAAAGAAATTTGCATTTGATAAACCTACAGTAGATAGTGTTCACAACGATCGCTTGTCGTTTAGCTATAGCATGTTGCTGTTAAGTGGGGTGAAAACGTATGAGCATACTTGCGTTAAATATAAAGACGCTATTAAAATTGGAGCATTAACAAATTTGATTCTTGAAATTCCAGTTTTTGTTGCTCCTACAGGTGCACCTATCGTTGCTATAGCACCTGGAATTTTTAAAAGAATTGCCAAATTAGTAACCACCATTAAAAATCATCCTGCTTATACCGAAACCATCGGTAAAGATCTAGGTATTATAGGTTCTGAAAATCTTGGAAAAGATAATCCAGATGATTTAAAAGTAAAGCTATCTGTTAAAGAATCTGGCGGTAGTATTCAACTTAAATATGTAAAGGGTGACCTTGATGGCGTAAAATTAGAAAGTAAAAGAGGTGCAGAAACGGATTTTACTTTGCTGGATAAAATTTCGCAAACTAATTTTACGGATGATCGCAAAATGCTGGTAGATGGTAAGCCTGAAATAAGGCAATATAGAGCATGGTGTTTATTAAAAGATAAAGTAGTAGGTAAGGTAAGCGACGTAGTGAGTATTACGGTAACGCCGGTGTAATGCAAGGCAAAGAGGCGAAGGCAAAGAGGCAATGAGTAATACAAAATGCATTATTTTGAATGTTAAATGCTAAATGTTGAATGCGTATAACTAAAAAAGCTCCGAATTTATTGGAGCTTTTTTAGTATGTGTAACATTAATTTAAAAGTTAAAATGTATTTGTATTCATTTCCAAATTTTCAAATTGTCGAATTTTCAAATTTGTATTCATTAGCTAATCAGCACATTAGCAAATTAGCTAATTAGTTATAGGTACATATCACCCTTACTTCTTTTCACTTCGGCTACGTATTCTTTTATTGCTTGTTCTTTTTCTTTCTTACAGATCAACAAAGCATCGGGTGTATCAATTACTATAAAGTCGTCCATACCTTGCAATACCACTAGTTTATTATGTGGAGAGCTTACCATACACTTAGTAGAATCTATAATAATTACATTATTGCTGGTAACTGCATTGCCTAAATAATCCTTTTCCAGGTTGTCGTATGCGCTAGTCCAGGTTCCTAAATCGCTCCAGCCAAAGGAAGAAGGGATTACAAATACATTGTTGGCTTTTTCCATGATAGCAAAATCGATGGAAACATTGGTGCAAAGCGGGTAAATTCTATCAATTGCCGCTTTTTCATCAGGTGTATTGAAAGATTTTTTTTCATTATCAAACAAATCATACATTTCAGCTTGGTGTTCTCTGAAAGCATTTACTACATCTTTAGCCTTCCAAACAAATATACCAGCATTCCATAGAAAATCTCCGCTGGCAAGGAAAGTTTTTGCTAATTCCAGATTAGGTTTCTCAGTAAACGTTTTTACTTTAAAAATGTCATCTACTCCAGAATGGGTCATCTCGTGTTGTATATATCCATAACCAGTATTTGGGTTGGATGGTTTAATACCTAGTGTAATAAAAGCAGGATTGTTGCCCACAAAATCAAGCGCTTTGGTAGCAATCTTTGTAAATGTTTCACCATCCAGTATCATATGATCGCTAGGGGCAACCACCATACAAGCTTCGGGATCTTTTTGGGCTAGTTTAAAAGCAATATAAGCCACACAAGGAGCGGTGTTTTTTCTACTGGGTTCGCAAAGAATATTCTCCACGGGTATACCAGGAAGTTGTTGGGCTACAATATCTTTATATTCATCAGAAGTTACTACATAAATGTTTTCAGTAGGAATAAACGAAGCATATCTTTCAAATGTCCACTGAATGAGCGATTTTCCAGTATTTAGTATATCTAAAAATTGTTTTGGAAATCCTGCCCTGCTTTTTGGCCAGAAACGACTTCCAATTCCCCCGGCCATAATGGCTACATAGTGATGTTTGTTCATTTTATTAATTTTAATTTTTCAAATGTACTGAGTAATTATTATTCAAATGTTATTTGTGTTATTAATTAATGCAATTTCGTATTAAAATAACGAAGAATTTATTTTCATCGTATATCCAGTGCACAATTAATTATTAAAAATGAGTTCCCCTATTTATAAAGCAATGATTTTTGCTGCTGGTCTTGGTACCAGACTAAAGCCATTTACCAATAGTCATCCCAAAGCACTATTTACCGTAAATGGTAAAACTTTGCTGGATAGAAATGTGGAGTACCTTAAAAAATATGGAATTACAGATATAATTATCAATATTCATCATTTTGGAGAACAGATTATTAGCCATGCGGTAATGAATAATAACTGGGGTATAAATATCTCCTTTAGTGATGAATCAAATGAATTGTTGGATACAGGAGGGGGACTAATAAAAGCTGCTAACTACTTTGAAGGAACAGAGAATTTTGTTTTGTATAATGCAGATATACTAAGAGATCGG
>CAIVPM010000020.1 GCA_903907815.1 uncultured Chitinophagaceae bacterium
CTGTACTAACCGTTGTAAAAACGTTTGCAGAATCAAAATCAGCAGAATCGCAAGAAGATGATTATGTAATAGAAATGAATAATCGCTTTTTAGAAATAGAAAATAATCAGGTAAAGGGATTTACAATTCAACAAACTATTTCTGCAGCTAAGAAAGCCTATAAAACAAAACAAAAGAGATAGCATGTCTTACCGTCATCTCTTACACCCATTAGCTCATCAGGATTTTATTGAAGCATATGAATGGTATGAAGACAAACAAATTGGATTAGGCGATAGATTTGCTATTGCTGTAACTAAAATGATTGGATCGATTACTGATAATCCTGAGATTTATGGAACTAAAGAAAGGAAGACTTTCAGAGAAGCTACCATAAAAGATTTCCCTTATGTTATTGTTTATAAATTATTGCTAAACAAAGAAATAGTGGTAATAAGTTCAATACACCATACTAAAAAGCATCCAGGAAAAAAGTATAGAAAATAATGTTATCTGGAATCAATAAACTTACAATATCGTTTTAGCCTCGTAGCTTAATACTTCACAAACCACTTCGTGCATGGTGCCTTTTGGATCGTTCATTAAGTATTCCAGTAATATTTTGCAAAGGTCATTACCGGTAGCTTCTGGTGGCAAGGCACTGGCTATCTGATGTACAATTAATATGTTTTGTTCCATCAAACTTTTAATAGCATTCCAAGCATCTGCTGAAACATAAATCTGTTGGGTAATATTATAATCAAACTCCTGACGGATAGTCTGGGTTAACATCATTTGCATATCACGAGCACTCAAAGCAGGATTACTAACCCGGGCAATTAAACCTGGTAAAGCTATTCTGCCTGCCAGCAAAGTAAGACGCTCATAAGCCTGCAATTGCAACTGCTGAGAATTTAAAGACCCAGGCTCGCCACCAATATTTGCAGTCTTAACAGGACGTGCTGGAGTATCCTTTTTCATCTTAGAAAAAAGGTAAGCTACTACCCCAGCAAGGGCAATAATGATAACAATATAAATCAGCGTTGTAGAATCCATGATTTGAATTAATAATTAAAAAATAATAATTAAGAATAAAGAAATGCAAATTAAGAACACTTGAATACGGTAAGCCTTCCAGAATCAATTTTGTATTCAATTATTAATTCTTAATTTTTAATTCTTAATTATACATTGAGTTTCTCAACTCCTGTACCCTGCTATCTTCTAAGTATTCATCGAAAGTAGTTAATCTATCAATAATACCAGTAGGCGTTAGTTCTATAATTCTGGTAGCAACAGTTTGCATAAAAGTATGATCATGACTGGTTAACAACACAATTCCAGGGAAGTTCTGACAGCCTTCGTTGAAGCTTTGAATACTTTCCAGATCGAGGTGATTGGTAGGCTGATCCAGCATAATAAGATTTGGATTCTGCAGCATCATTCTACTAATCATACAACGTACTTTTTCTCCTCCACTCAGTACATTAGTCTTCTTTTGTATATCATCTCCACTAAACAACATTTTACCCAAGAAACCTCTTAAGAACGGCTCATCAGCATCGGTAATATGTGGTGGTACAAATTGTCTTAACCAATCCATTAATGTCAAGCCTTCTTTAAAGAAGTCGTTATTTTCTACTGGTAAGTATGCTTTGGTAATAGTAGTTCCCCACTCAAATTTACCAGCATCAGCAACTTGAAGATCGTTGATGATATCGAAGAAATAAGACACTGCCAATGGATCTCTACTTAGCAAAGCAATCTTCTCGCCTTTCTGTACGCTGAAGGTTACTTTATCAAACAACTTACGACCATCTACCGATTTACTAAGGTTCTCTACATTCAACACCTGATTACCAACTTCTCTTAATGGCTGGAAGATGATACCAGGATACTTTCTGTTGGAAGGCTCTATCTCATCAATAGTTAATTTCTCTAAAGCTTTCTTACGGGAAGTAGCTTGTTTTGATTTAGATGCATTTGCAGAGAAACGGGCAATGAAATCCATTAAAGCCTGACGCTTATCTTCGGTCTTCTTGTTCTTATCACTCATCTGACGAGCCATTAACTGAGAAGACTCGTACCAGAAGGAATAGTTACCGGTAAAGGTTTTAATTTTAGAACGATCCACATCGGCAACGTGGGTACAAACAGCATCTAAAAAGTGACGATCATGGCTTACTACCAATACGATATTTTCGTAATCGGCCAGGAAGTTTTCCAGCCAGCCAATAGTTTCAATATCCAGTCCATTGGTAGGCTCATCCATCAATAATATATCCGGATTACCAAACAAAGCCTGTGCCAGTAATACACGCACTTTAAGATTGGCAGGTATATCCTTCATTAAACTATAGTGATATTCTTCTTTTACACCTAAGCCACTAAGAAAAGAAGCAGCATCGCTTTCGGCAGTATATCCACCCATTTCGCCAAACTCGGCTTCCAGTTCTCCGGCCTTCATGTAGTCTTCTTCAGTAGCATCAGGATCGGCATATATAGCATCTTTCTTATGCATTACATCCCACATTTTCTTATGCCCCATCAACACTGTATTTAATACAGTTTGTTCGTCAAATTCAAAGTGGTTTTGTCTTAAGAACGACATTCTTTCCCCTTTGTCTATCTCTACAGTTCCTTTATTAGGTTCTATTTCTCCACTTAATATTTTCAGGAAAGTAGATTTACCTGCACCATTAGCACCGATAATACCATAGCAGTTACCCTTTACGAAGTTGATGTTAACTTCATCGAATAAAACTCTTTTTCCGTAGGCTAATGTGATGTTTCTTGCACTGATCATTGCTTGCTGATATTTTTAAAATTCAAGGCGCAAAAGTAAGGGAAGAGCGATATTTTGGATAGTTAATATTAAAACACCAGAAAGCAATTGAAAATCAATGGCTATCTGGTTTAGCTTTTTTATGTACTATAGCAGTAATAAATAAAGGAAAATATATCCCTTTCATATCCAGCATGTATTCTCCTGACTCCTATATACTGTCTCCTATCTCCTACTTAATTGTGTAACTTTTTAAAGATTGAATTGTGGAAACCTGTCCCTTCTGATTGTAAGTAACAATCTTTATAATCCCTACTCCTCTGGCAGCATAAATATCCATAGATTGTATAGTGGAATAGCTGGTAGTAGGAGGAAATGAAGGAATAATAGCCTGATAAATAATGTTTGACATAAAAACTTTACTGAACTGAATACCGTTCTCTGTATCAGTAAGACCTACCCCTTTTACGGTACCAATAGCACGTGTAGGAATTGGTCCCAAAGGAGTTGAAACGGTTTTGCCATCTATACAATCAAAGTTCCATTGTGTACCTACAGCGTCGCTTTCGTTATTTATGTATAATATATTAAAAGCATTTACATTAATATTACCCGAAGTAGTAGCAAAAGAATAGGCAGTAGTTCTTAATCCATACTGATTACCTGAATGAAACTGAAACTGGTATGTAGTATCGTAATGAAGAATTTTGTATAGTATATTATTAATAGAAGTATCTCTTCCTGTAGAAGAAACCATTACACTATCAATTAATCTACCGGTGGTATCTCTTGTATAATACAACCAGGAAGAACCAGCCGAAGATGGCTGATAGGATGTATCAACAACATTTACTGTTGGTATATTTGGATCAACATTTAATGTAGCCTCTTTAGCACAAGACACTTGCAGAAGTGCAATAATAGCCAGTATGAAAATTGTTACATTTGTTTTCATCGTTCTAATTTTTGACAAATTAAACGAATACAAACGAATGATTTGCTACTTTAACGAATAATTTAAGATGGATTTCCATAGGATTAGGTTGGGAATAAATGCCACTAATACAATTCTCTTTAAACTTGTTTTATTCTTTATTCTACCTTTGAACGGTAAAATATTCGATAGAATTTAAAGTTTGGTATAACATTTGTAAATAATTCTGTTCTAACAGTAAAATATGACATTATGAAAACGAGTATAATATCAGCCTTGCTGATTTGTTTCTTAGGAATTTCAACGTTGCATGCTCAGACATCCTGGCCACAAAAGCTATTAACTACCGATGGCATGTCCATAACAATTTATCAGCCTCAATCCGAGGATTTTAAAGGTAATACCCTTACCGGAAGAGCTGCCTTATCGGTTAATAATAATGCTGGGAATGACCCTACTTTTGGTGTGTGCTGGTTTAAGGCCACGTTGACAAACAGTACTAAATTAGCTGAATTAACTTCTATTAGTATCAGTCATTTGAAATTACCGGACTCTACTCATCGATTTAAATCTGATTTGATTATTAATTCCATTCAAACCGAATTACCTAAAAAGAATATTCAGTTTGATGTTACGGAGTTAAGCAATGCTGTAAAACAAGAGCAAAAGAACAGTAACCCTACTTTAAATAATACTGCACCAAACATTATCTATCGTACCAAACCAAGTACATTGGTGGTGATTGATGGTGAACCAAAATTTGAAAAGGATTCAAAGTTTGGTATGGAGAAAGTGGTTAATACCCCTTCTCTAATTGTAAGAAATCCTCAGGATAATCTATTGTATTTTTATGGTGGTGGAATATGGTATTCTGCAGCAGAAATTAAAGAAAGATGGTCATTTGTAAAATACTTGCCAGCCCCAATTCAAAAGGTGGACGATTTAATTCATCAGGATACAAAAGCTACTGATAAATCGAATGATAACAACGTTAATAAAGCAACTACACCATCCGATATAATTGTAAGCACCAGTCCTGCTGAGCTTATACAGACTGAAGGTGAAGTAACTTATCAAAGTATAGAAGAAACCAATTTGTTATATGCAGATAATAGTCTGGATGATATATTTAAAGATGTAAACACACAGCATTCTTATATATTGGTTTCTGGAAGATGGTATAAATCAAATTCTTTAAACGGGCCATGGATTTATGTTCCTGCCAATCAGTTACCAGAAGACTTTTCAAAGATACCGGAAGGTTCAGAAAAAGATGGAGTACTTACCCACGTAGCAGGAACAGAAGCAGCAAATGATGCTGTGATGAATGCACAAGTACCACAGACGGCAAAGATTGATAGAAGAAGTGTAACCTGCAATGTTACCTACGATGGAGAGCCTTCCTTCACCCCTATCAGTGGTACCAACATGATGGTAGCAGAAAACAGTAACATTACTGTACTTAAAAGTAACCGTAGATATTATGCAGTAGATAATGGTGTCTGGTTTGTAAGTAATACAGCAGAAGGCCCTTGGGCAGTTTCAACTGAAAGACCTCAGGATGTTGACAATATTCCTGCAGACAATATTGCCTATAATACCCGCTATGTATATGTATACGATTATGACCCTGAATATGTATGGACTGGATATACACCAGGCTATACAGGTTGTTATGTATATGGCCCTACTGTTGTCTGGGGTACTGGATACTATTATAATCCATGGTATCATCATCATTATTATTCCCGTCCTTATACCTGGGGCTTTGGTATGCAGTATAATCCATGGTCAGGCTGGGGATTCAGTTATAATATGTGGCCAAGTATAGGTTGGGGATGGTATGGTAATGGATGGTATGGCGGTAACTGGTTTGGACCTAATTATTATCGTCCAGGCTGTAATAGCTGGGGATATAATGGTGGATATTATGGTGGATACGGAGATTACTATATGCGCAATCCTCGTGTGAATCATAACAGACCTGGATATGCTAACGGCAACATGTATAATCATCCAAGAGGAGATAGAAACCACTTTGCATCCAATCAATGGAACAACAATATATACCATCGTGTAAAAGGAGCTCAAACTACTGATGTAATTCAACAACCTCATAGAAATAACTTTTCCAATAATGATGGCATTATTGGAAGACCTAATGGCAATCAAAACCTGAATCAACATAATAATGGGGTCAGACCTGGACAAAACCAAGTTCAGGAACATTTTAATGGGCAGAATAATGCACAAAACGCTAACGGCAATAATCCTCCAAGAGGGAATAGTGGACAACCAAACCCTCCACAGCATCATACTAATAGTGGAGCAGATCAGGTAGCACCTCCTCAACAGCATCAAGGAAATAATAATACTAATCAACAACCACAGCCTCCAAGACAACATCAAAATAGTGGTGATAATGGTGGCGGGAATTACCAACAAGAGGTACATAATCCAAAACCTCATTTTCAACAACCACAACAGAACAATCCACCTAGGAATGTAGCGCCTCCAAGAAATTTCAATCCGCCACCTCCTAGAAGTAATAACAATACTACCACTCCTCCAAGAAGTGGTAACAATGAAAGAAGTACAGAATCGAATAAAGGAAATTCTGGTAATAGAAGAGGTTGATAATAAACATAAATTATAAAAGCCGCAGCAGAAATGTTTGCGGCTTTTTATTTCCTTACAGTACATTCGCAATCCAAATATTTTAAACATGTCTACTGCAGAAAATAGTTATAGCGAGCATACCCGTAGCATTTTAAACCTGCAATTACCCACCGATCCAAGATGGGTAAATCTAGCTGCTATAAGCATTGAAGAAGTATTAACGGACCATGCTTTTTGTGAGCAAAAGGCAGCTACTACCTGTATCTCCATTATTCAATGGTATAGTGAAAAAGAAGAAATAGTAAAAGCGCTTTCGCCAATCGTTACGGAAGAGTGGGGACATTTTAGACTGGTATTAAATGAGATACATAAAAGAGGGTTAAGTCTTGGACGAAGAAGAAAAGATATTTATGTAAATCATTTATTTGAATTTATACAAAAGGGAGGCGACGAAGAAGGTAGAATGCTGGATAGATTATTATCCATGGCATTAATTGAAGCCAGAAGTTGTGAACGTTTTAAAAGACTAAGTGAAGGATTGAACGATGAGTACCTAAGAAACTTCTACAGAAGATTTATGGAAAGTGAAGCAGGCCACTACACTTTATTCCTGGAACTGGCAGAATTATATATCCCTAAGGACAAAGTAAGAAAAAGACTGGAAGAATGGCTTGAATATGAAGGGAATATTATGAAAAATATGGAAATTAGAGGTGACAGAATACACTAAGTAATTAATAATTATGAATTAAAAATTAAGAATTAATACAATAACTGGGAGTTAGTAAGAAGTAATTTATAGAATAATACAAAATACAGGATACTAAAATTTGAAGTCTGTAACATGTATTTATTATCATATTGTCACATCATCGAATTATCACATTAGTTTTTCTATCCAAGATGTTATATTACCAGATATTTACGGAAGAATAATGACAGCTATTGAAACTAAAAATAAAAAAGAAATACTATTTTTATTTATATTAGTCATTTTATTAATTTCAATTATAGAAATTGGTTACACAGTATCAGATTGGCATGATACAAAATTGTTTCCAGAATTACAATCATTTATACGTACATATATTTTAAAACTTATAATAGATAATAATAAAACACGCTTTCGCGATATTATTTTAGGCGATGTAATGTCTAAACTAATTAAAATTCCTATATATTTAACACAGTGGTTTGAAAGAGTTAAAAATGTATTTTTCCCATATACATTAACATATATATTAACTATATGCTATTTTCTATATAATGATATACAATTAGGTGTATGTTTAGGTATATTAATATTTGCATATGTATATTTAATTATGTATTCTCCAGTTTTGTGTAAAAACCGCACAATACTGAAAGACGAAATACAAAATGAATTGCATGAAGAAATTGACGATACATTACGTAATTTAATTTCAATTTATGGAGGTAATCAGGAAGAAGAAGAATTTAAACGTTTAGACACATATGAGAAAAAATACATGAACGCATATAAATATACAATGGACTGTGCATTGTATACACGTATATGTGTGTTACCAATATTATTAATGTTTATTGTATTTTTCTTTTACAGAACAAATATATTACTTGCAAAAAATAAAATAAATACTGCAAAATTCATATCTTTATTCATTATGGTATTATATATATTAGGTTCTATGATGACAATAACTGATCAGGTTCGTGATATATTATTTGAATCTGGAATTTTAAATAATATTAATTCGCTATTTGACAAAAAACCACAAGTATTTAATAATACAATGTTACCACACGATTTAATAGTACCACCAGGATTATTTATATATGATTTATCATATTCATATATGTCATATATTAAACCTGTATTGAAAAATATAACATTATCAATACAGCCTGGTGAACGTGTAGCAATTGTTGGTGAAATTGGTGGAGGTAAAAGTACGTTATTAAAATTAATTTTAAAATTAGAAGAAGCTACATCAGGACAATTAGTATTAGATGGTATACCATACTCAAATATACCATTACATATATTACGTAAAAAAATAGGATATGTACCACAACAACCGACGTTATTTAATAGAACTATTTTAGAAAATATTAAATATAGTAATCCACATGTAACAGATGCTGATATATCAGATATATTTGAAAAGTATAATATATCTAAAGAATTTTCTAATTTAGAAGAAGGTTTACATACTAAAGTTGGCAAAAATGGTTCAAAAATCTCAGGAGGACAAAGGCAGTTGATTTGGTCGTTACGTATATTATTACATAAACCAGAAATACTTATTTTAGACGAACCCACAGCATCACTAGATGAAAAAACGAAACATATATTAACACATATGTATGATATTGCAATGCAAAATAAAATAATTATAATGGTAACTCATGACACTTTTTTAATGGATTATGCAAAAAGACACATAGAACTTAAAGACGGGCATATTATTAATGATACGTATGTAAATTAATATAGTAGATTCAGAAAAATTGCGTTAGGTTCAGAAAAATTGATTTTTGTTATCAGTATGTGTATCAATATTTAAATAAATCAGTAATCGTGTGTGCGTAACTTATATTTAAAAAATATACGCGTATATATACAAGAGGCTTCTAGAAAAGCAATATGGAGAATTTTAAGTTATATTTTAACACGTTCAAATGTGATAAAAAAACTCCATATACTCACACTAGTATTGGAAAACCTTCGTGCTCGTTGCATGTTCCGGATGATAAACTTGAAGAATTCTATTCAAATTACCACCGTGCCATGGTTCAGGGGATTCCGTTACACCTTACTGAAAAGCCAAATGATCCAAGTCCTATGCGTATAGATTTAGATTATAGGTTTAATTTAGACTCACAAAGTGGTGTAAAACTTAAACGAATATATAAAAATGAAGACACCGATCGTATTATTTTAACGTACTTTAAATTATTGTCAACATTTTTAGATGCACCTGAAGAGGCATGGGTTGTGTATGTTATGGAAAAACCAAATCCTGTTGAATATCGTGGTAAAATTAAAGATGGTATTCATGCAATTTGGCCACATTTGGTTGTACCGCATTCATTTCAACATCTCATACGAAAATATATATTGGATGATTCAACAACAATGTTTGAAGGAATGACCTTGACAAATCCTGCTGAAGATATTATTGATCAAGCAATTATTGATAAAAATAATTGGCAAATGTATGGTAGTCGTAAACCTGATTGTGATGCATATCGCGTAACACGTATATATAAATATGATCGTAATACACGCACAATAGCATTAATGCCTACTGCATCTGCACAAGAAGAGTTGAGATTTGTTGAATTGTTTTCAATGAGAAATAAACAAAGCAAGGAAGTGGAAATATTTGAAGATCGTAAAGAAGAAGTTGAAGAATATATAAAGCATGTCTTGCCAACAATGGATGAACGACGCAAAAATAAATTACATGGACAAGTATTTGGAAAAAGTATTAATTTGTCCAAAAATATAATTGGTGATGAAGAATTAAATTTAGCAAAAAAACTTGTTTCTGATTGTATTAGCACAAAGCGTTCTGAAAGTTATGAAGAATGGATTAAACTCGGTTGGACGCTTCGTAATATTGATTACCGTTTGCTAGATTCGTGGATAGATATATCGCGACTTTCTAGTAAATACATTGAAGGCGAATGTCAAAAAATGTGGAATCAAATGCGTAGCGATACAATGGGTATGGGTACATTGCGTTGGATTGCGAAACAAGATAATCCTCAAAAGTACGACGAAATTATTGATTCTAATATTGTTGAGATTATTGATCGTGCAATACGTAGTGACGGTGCGCACTTTGATGTTGGTTGTGTGGTTTATAATATGTTTAAAGATCAATTTCGTTATACACCAAATAACGTTTGGTATATGTATAGACCAGATTTACATCGCTGGATTCGCTCTAAAGAAGGTTTGAAATTACGTGTTATATTATCGTATAAAGTATGTCAAAAATTTATGGCACGTTCATCATATTGGAGTGGCGAAAGTTTACGAAATCACGATGATGATGAAGTGCGTACAAAATGCGAAGGATATGCTAAAAAATCACTTCAAATTAGTATTAAATTAAAAGACGAGAACTATAAAGATAGTATTATTAAAGCGTGTAAGAGTTTATTTACAGATGAAACATTTACGGCATTACTTGACAGTCATCCACATTTAATTGGTTTTGAAAATGGCGTATATGATTTGCGTTTACATGAATTTCGTGATGGTTTGCCAGACGATTATATTAGTTTTAGCACAGGATGCAATTATATTACATATAATCCTGATTCAGTTGAAGCTAAAGAAATAGCATTATATTTATCACAAGTGTATACAAATCCAAATGTTCGTAAATATATGGTTGATATATTGTCATGTATTTTAGATGGAAGTATACGTCAAGAAAAATTGTATATATTTACTGGAAGTGGATCTAACAGTAAATCAGTATTATTGAATTTAATTCAATATGCATTAGGTGAATATTATTGTATCTTACCTATTGCTCTTCTTACACAGAAGCGTGCGTCTTCTAGCGGGGCTCAAGCAGAATTAGAACGAACGAAAGGGCGTCGTATTGCAGTTATGCAAGAACCTGGTGAAGCGGAAAAACTCAATGTTGGTTTAATGAAAGAACTTACTGGTGGTGATCGCATATTGTGTCGCGGATTGTTCAAAGAACCTATTGAATTTCGTCCACAATTTAAGATGGTTATGACATGTAATGATTTACCAGAAGTGCCAAGTGATGATGGTGGTACATGGCGTCGTATTCGTGTATTAGAACATACATCAAAATTTACTGATAATCCAGATTTAACAAAACCAAATGAATTTCCACTTGATGCAGAATTAAGTAATAAGATTGAAACATGGGCCAGTACATTTATGAGTATGTTGATTGATAATCACAATAATATTGAACCTAAAGATATTGTTGAGCCACCAGAAGTTGTAATGGCGACCAATTCATACCGTAAAAATAATGACTATGTATCACAATATATTGCAGACAAGATTCATGTTGATCCAACATGTTCCGAAAAACTCAAAATTACTACTATTTATGCAGATTTCAAATCATGGGCATACAACAATATGCCAAAAGGAAAATTACTACCAAAACAAGATATATTCAAAGTTGGTATGGAAAAATTATTTGGACCATACAAACATTATTGGACAGGTATTCGCATTGTACTTGAAGGCGGTGGCGCACCTGTAGAAAATGACAATGATGATGATTAAATATATATAAATTTATTTTATGTAATTTTTGTAAATACGATAGATGCTGTTGCTTCTTTTACTTTATTTCCATTGGGCAATAGTCCTTTTAAATTGGAAGGGTCGCCTATACGACTTCC
>CAIVPM010000021.1 GCA_903907815.1 uncultured Chitinophagaceae bacterium
TAAAACATCTTCATACCATTAGGATAAAATTTTGTACTAAACATTTCATCCCCATTTTTATAAATATTTTCATATAACTGATATACCTTACCACTTTCCTGATAATATTCTTTCTGTAATCCATTTAGAGTATCATTTTTAAAAGTAGAATAAGCTACTACTTGACCATATTGATTATACTTTTTCCAAACACCGTTTTTTTTCCCCATCTTATAAAATCCTTCTTCTGATAATTTACCACTATACTCATATTGTTTATAATACCCATTTTCAACTCCTGTTTTAGGGTCAACCTGATGGTCTAAACTAAGAAGATGATTGCCATGAAAATACATTTTTACAACTTTTTGAGAGTATGCAAAAAGAGCAGAATAAAATAAAATGATTAACAATAAAACTTTTTTCATTTGTTTTGAATTTAAATTATGCGTACTCTGTTGTTAATACGGTTTTCAGCTTACCCCGTTTTTATTTTTATTATATTAATGGTTCTCTATAATTTCATCTTAGAATTTGTAGGTTTTTGCACTGAACATAGCCTACAACTCGTATATATGCGAATGTATTTTAGCTCACCTACTTTCGCTTTTTTGAAATTTTGTTTAATAATCAACTACTTATAAAAATAAACTACTGTATTTAAAACTTTCGCAAATACAACCCAAAGGTATCGCATTGATAGAGCAAAGGTGTTACGCCCGCTGATATACTTGCCATATTAAAATACTCCGTTGAGTTAAGAACTAAAAGCCAAATATAGTTAGTATCGCTAAAACTAGGCTAAAAGAAAGAACTGAAATTGAGTTACTTCCTGCCACCCTGCTTTCGTAAAATACACTTATAAGGTGCAGAACATTTGAAGTCTTTTACTTAGTGTATTTCAATCGGCGTTGTTCAAAATACTTTTTCAACTCTTCAAAGTTCATGTTTTGAGTTTCCAAACTTATTTTGTCTCTTGTATCACGCATGAATTTTACTGCATCAAATTCTTTCTTTATGCTTTCTTTAGTCTTCATTATATATAATTTCTTTTGGTGAACGAATGTCTATTGCCTTATACCCAAGTTTCATATTTACAGCATTGTACCCTCTTATTCTTTTGACGTTTACTATATGTTTGAAGTTCCAACTTACTAAAATATCAACTCCATGAATCGTAGCCATTGCTATATGAAAACAGTCTGACCTACTTGTTCTTCCAACTACATTTTCTGCAAGATATGTATCTGCCAGGTTTACTGCTTCTTCGGTTAGTTCAATTCTAGTTTTTAATGTATCTGAAAGGTTGGGAAGCAACTGCTTAACCTTTTCAGGAGCTCCAAGTAATTCATCTTCAGTTGTTGATGAATAAACTACTTGAAATTGACCCAAGTATATTTTCTCGAATAGTATCTGTGTATCTTCATCAAATTCAACATCATAATATCCACCAAACACTGAAGTATCCAAATATAATTTCGCTATTCTTTGAATCATAAAGCAAATATAAATAAGTTATAAGAAGTTCTTGAATTTAAGCAATAAGCACGCTTGGCACCTTACTTATTATCCTTCTTAACTTCAATAGTCTGTTTTATAGTCATCTATCGTTCTCAAAATAATGTACTTTTATCATCCATTCCAAATTTATCCTTCCCTTTTATTTTTAAATCAATATCCAACTCATCTAATGGACTCATAATTTTCAACAAATCTTTATTACTGGTATGTAAATAAATCATCGTTGTTTTTATATCATTATGACCCATCAGTTTCTGAATCATAGTAATATCGGTACCCTTATCCACCAGGTGAGTAGCAAAACTATGACGGAGCGAATGAATGCTTCCTGGCTTTAGAATACCTGCTTTTTGTTTGGCTGCATTTAGTACCAATTGTAAACTTCTGGTAGAATATCGTTCTCCGTTTGTTTGGCCTTCAAACAAATAACCCTTACCCTTTATATTGTATTGCCTTGCATATTCCCGCAACATTACCAGCAGTATAGGGCTTAAAGCTACAAACCTATCTTTTTTACCTTTAGCATTCTCTATATTAATACACATTCTTTTGCTGTCGATATTGTAGGTTTTTATACTTACTACCTCACTTACCCGCAATCCGCTGCTGTAGGCAAGCATCAGCATGGTTTTGTGTTTTAAATTGTCTGTTGCATTTATGATAGACGTTATTTCATCTTTATTAAAAAACTTAGGCAACATCAATTTTTTCTTTGGACGGGGTACAGTCCAAAAGAATTTTTCTTTTCCCAATACTTTTTCGTAATAATATTTCAAAGCATTTATTCTACTATGCAGCGTATTCTCGCTAAGCTTTAGCGTAACATAACAGTATTGTAAATAATCTTTTATCCTTTCAGTTGTAAAATCTTCGGCAGCATTATTTTTAATAGTTTTCAAAAAAGCGCCCATCTCGCTAAGGTAGGTTTTAATAGTACTTGCACTATATGCTTTAAGTTGCAAATGTTGTTTCAATTGTGTAAGTACATCTTTGTTTATGATACTAAAATTTGTGTTGTTAGTATCGTTTGCCTTTACTGCAATTTTAGTATTAGCCAATATACTTTTCCTATTACCCTCAAACCATCTTTTCATAGCCGTATTATCTACAATAGCCAGGTTTTTAAACGCATTCAATACTATGTTGTATTGTTCTTTAGTACATGCCGTTATCCAACATTTATGTGTAGGAGTATATTGCAAGCCTTTAATCTTTTGTAAAATTGAAAGTAGCGGGCTATTTATGGCAATCTTAGTAGCCATCCATTGTTGTCCCTTATGTTGCAAAGGAGAAAGCACTATTGTTTCCACTTGTTTTATTTTAGTTGTTAGATATTAGTTGTTAGTTATTAGTTATTAGTTGTTAAAAGATTGTATTTGACTAATCACTAACAACTAATCACTTATCACTATTCACTTACCACTATTCACTTACCACTATTCACTTACCACTAACCACTATTCACTAACTGCTATTTTTGATTTTGTATTTTTAATAATAGTAGTAATAATTTTTATCAATTCAATAGCATCGCAATTAATACTATCAAACTCCTCTTTGTTTATGTATTCAGTTGCCTGTAATAATTCCAACCAATATAAAGTTTCATTTATTTCTTTTTGAGCAATCGCTAATTTGTGAATGAAATCTTTTTTACTTTCACTATGTTCTGCTTCCCTTACCATTGCTCCTACACTTGTTCCACTTCGCATTACTTGTTTACTCAAAATAAA
>CAIVPM010000022.1 GCA_903907815.1 uncultured Chitinophagaceae bacterium
CCAAATACTGTAGATATTCAGTATACAAATGAGGAAGGTCCAAATACTGTTCCTGCTCCTTTCCCTAATTTGAAAAATAAATAATATTTTATCAAGTTAATATATAAAAAAAGCTTCTCGAAAGGGAAGCTTTTTTTATATATACCATAATCAATGCTCATTCTTCCTTTAATATTTACAAGTTCAGTTTTGCTTAAAGAACCATTTTATAATAATTCATTTCGTTTTCTTTAAATTCGCAGTCTTCATAAGAATTCGTCTATTAACTTTTATAATAATTAAACAATGAGTAATATGTCAGCTACCTTATTTGATAAAGTGTGGGATGCACATGTAATCAGGAAAATTGAAGATGGTCCGGATGTGTTCTTTATCGATCGTCATTTCATCCATGAAGTAACAAGTCCTGTTGCTTTTCTGGGTTTACAAACCAGAGGAATTTCTGTTATGTTTCCTGATAGAACATTTGCAACTGCCGATCATAATACGCCTACTATTAATCAGCATTTACCAGTTCAAGATCCTTTATCGGCTAATCAACTACAAGCTTTAGAAGATAATAGTGCTAAATATGGTATTTCTCATTGGGGATTAGGCAATCCTAAAAATGGTATTGTTCACGTTGTTGGACCAGAAAATGGTATTACCCTTCCGGGTATGACTATTGTTTGTGGTGATTCTCATACTTCTACTCATGGTGCCTTTGGTGCTATTGCCTTTGGTATCGGTACTTCCGAAGTAGAAATGGTACTTTCTTCACAGTGTATTATGCAGCCTAAGCCTAAAAAGATGCGCATCAATGTTAATGGCAAATTAGGTAAAGGTGTTTCTCCTAAAGATGTTGCGCTATATATTATTGCTCAGATTACAGCTAGCGGTGCTACTGGTTATTTTGTAGAATATGCCGGCGAGGTATTCGAAAATATGAGCATGGAAGGTAGAATGACCGTTTGCAACATGTCTATCGAGTCGGGTGCACGTGGCGGTATGATTGCTCCTGACGAAACTACTTTTGCTTACTTAAAAGGTAGAGATATGGCGCCTAAGGGAGAAGCCTGGGATAAAGCAATAGCTTACTGGAAAACATTGAAAACAGATGCGGGTGCTCAGTTTGATCTTGAATTGAATTTCCATGCTGATAATATTGAACCACAAATTACCTATGGTACCAATCCTGGTTTAGGAACGGGTATCTCTGCTAATATTCCTTTGTCTTCTGCTGTAAAAGATGGGGGAGCTTCCTATAAAAAATCATTGGAATACATGGGATTTGCCGAAGATGAAAAAATCATTGGCAAACAAGTAGATTATGTATTCTTGGGTAGTTGTACAAATGGTCGTATTGAAGATTTCAGAGATTTTGCTTCTATTGTTAAAGGTCGTAAGAAAGCAGATAATATCACTGCTTGGTTAGTGCCTGGTTCTCATATTGTGGAAGCACAGATTAAAGAAGAAGGCATACTGGATATATTGAATGAAGCAGGCTTCTTGCTTCGTCAACCAGGATGTTCTGCATGCCTTGCAATGAATGATGATAAAGTGCCTGCAGGAAAATATGCGGTGAGTACTAGCAACAGAAACTTCGAAGGTCGTCAGGGACCAGGTAGTCGCACACTATTGGCTAGTCCTTTAGTTGCTGCTGCAGCTGCTGTTACAGGTGTTGTAACCGACCCAAGAGATTTTTTATAAGAAAAGGCACTAAGGCAACAAGGAACAGAGGCACTAAGTAAACACAATGAAAATAGGATTACAATTAATAAATAGCTTTATATTTTCATTGTATTTAATTATCAACTATTAATTATCAATTATCAATTAAATAAAATGGCTTACGATAAATTTACGATACTAAAAAGTACTGCAGTTCCTTTACCAATAGAGAATGTTGATACTGATCAGATTATACCTGCTCGCTTTTTGAAAGCAACTACCAGAGAAGGTTTTGGTGACAATCTATTCAGAGACTGGCGCTACAATAACGACAATACTACCAAACAGGATTTTGTACTGAACAATCCTATATATACTGGAAAGATTCTGGTAGGGGGAAAGAATTTTGGAAGTGGTAGTAGCCGCGAGCATGCTGCTTGGGCTATTTATGATTATGGTTTCCGTTGCGTAGTATCCAGCTTTTTCGCAGATATCTTTAAAGGCAATGCACTCAACATTGGTATACTTCCCGTAACAGTTACGCCTGAATTTCTGGATAAAATATTTAAGGCTATTGAAGCGAATCCGGCAACTGAATTAGAAATCAATTTACCAGAACAAACTATTACCATTTTAGCTACAGGAGATAAAGAATCTTTTGTAATTAATGGTTACAAGAAACATAATATGACGCATGGCTTCGATGATATAGATTATCTACAGGCAATGAACGAAGAAATTAAAAACTTCGCTGCTGCCAGCGCGTATTAATCATTTATTATATAGCCTCAATTTCAGTATACATAGCCACACTATGTAGCCCACAGATATTAAACAAAAATGAACAAACACCATCGTCATATCGAGATAATGGATACTACTCTTCGTGATGGAGAGCAGACGAGTGGTGTATCTTTCTCGGCATCAGAGAAATTAACAATCGCTCAGTTATTACTGACCGAAGTAAAAGTAGATAGAATAGAAATCGCTTCTGCTCGTGTATCCGAAGGGGAGTTTCAGGCGGTGAAAATGATTACAGACTGGGCTACCGAAAATGGCTTTATCGATCGCATTGAAGTACTCACTTTTGTAGATGGAGAGGCCTCGGTAAACTGGATGATTCAATCTGGCGCCAGGGTAATGAACTTACTTACAAAAGGTTCCCTTAATCATCTTACCCATCAACTTAAAAAGACGCCTGAGCAACACTTTAAAGAAGTAGCAGAAGTTATTGCTTTAGCGAATAAAAATAATATTCAGTGCAATGTTTATCTGGAAGATTGGAGCAATGGTATGCGCAATTCCAAAGACTATGTATTGCAGTTTTTAGACTTCCTGTCTACCCAACCAGTTAAAAGAATTTTACTCCCTGATACATTGGGCATTCTTATTCCTTCCGAAGTTAAAGAATTCGTTACTTCCATTGTAAACAGATATCCCAATACGCATTTCGATTTTCATGCGCACAACGATTATGATTTAAGTATTGCTAATGTATTAGAGGCAGTAAATGCAGGCATACAAGGCTTGCATCTTACCATCAATGGTATGGGCGAACGTACAGGCAATGCGCCAATGGCCAGCGCTATCGCGGTGTTGCACGATTATGTAAAAGACGTAAAGACCTCCGTACAAGAGAAATCATTATATACGGTAAGCAAGTTAGTAGAAACATTTTCTGGCTTTAGAATCCCTGCCAATAAGCCAGTAGTGGGTGAAAATGTGTTTACGCAGACTGCAGGAATACATGCTGATGGCGATAAAAAGAATAACTTGTATTTCAATGAATTAATGCCAGAACGTTTTGGCCGTAAGCGTAAATATGCTTTAGGTAAAACCAGTGGCAAAGCAAACATTGAAAATAATTTACAGCAATTAGGTATCCGACTTTCTGATAAAGATTTAAAGAAGGTTAC
>CAIVPM010000023.1 GCA_903907815.1 uncultured Chitinophagaceae bacterium
AGGCTTTAGAACAAAAATGTACCTTAATTATTCCTGGTATTCCAGGTACTGAAACAGATACCCTGTCATTCGAAAAGGTAGAGCCTACACTGGAGAATTTAGCAGAATGTATTAAAGCTTTACTCAATCATTTAAAGATAGATAAATGCATATTGCTGGGGCATAGTATGGGTGGTTATATTACCCTTGCTTTTGCTGATTTGTACCCCGATAGATTGCTCTCTTTTGGCCTCATTCATTCTACTGCTTTTGCCGATACGGAAGAAAAAAAGAATAACAGACTGAGGGGAATTCAGTTGATGAAAGACTATGGAGCGGCCTCTTTTCTAAAGACTACATTTCCGAATCTTTTTAGTAATCTATTTAAAACAGAAAAGCAAAATGAACTGGAAGGATTAATTGCCCGGTTCGCTACTATTTCTACCGACACTTGTATTTTTTATTATAAAGCAATGATTGCCCGTACCGATAAAACTACAATGCTTAAAAATACCAGTTTGCCAGTCTTGTTTGTAATAGGAGAGGAGGATATTGCCGCGCCTATGGCCGATGTTTTACAACAGGTATCTTTGCCTGCAATTGCAGTGGTTCATATACTCGAAAATGTAGGTCATATGAGTATGATAGAAGCGCCCGATAAACTAAATGATATACTGATAAATTTTATTGAAGAAGCGCTGTAGTAATATTCATCACCTATAGCTTTACGCCTTCACAGCATATATAATCTATAATGCTAAGATTGGGAAGAAAGCCATTCTTATCTTCAAATACCTGCGTGTAGTCAATTGCTGTCTCAGTATGATGCGTATAATTCTTTGGAAGATAATAATTTCTATAGTCCAAGTAACTATCATATTCTTTCTGATAGCTTAGGGTATATTGAAGAGTGGTATTCGATTTAAATACCGATAAAAGAGTGGTAAGAATAGCTTGGTTAAACTGGAATAAAGATTCGTAGGGCTGTTGGAAGAATGGTTGAAACTTCATTTCAAAATAGTCGAAATGTGGCGCCCGGGCATAACAGGAAGCAATGCTTCTCCAATGTTGAATCTGCCAGTTTACAGTATTGTCAATCATCACTTCCGTCATTAGTCTGCGCTGTTGACGTCCGTCTTTTAAAGGAATTGATAAATGAATAGGGCCATTACTACCAGTTATGATACAACGGTTCCTAAAACTCATCTTGCAGTAATGTTCCCATTGTTCTATCATCAGTTGCTCACTATCAGCCATAGCTTTCATTGCATGAACAGATGGAAAGTACTGCGACTCAATAAGAAGATTGCCGGTAGACATATAATGGGGAATTTTAGGAGACAGGAGGAAGGAGATAGGAGTCAGAATAAAGAAGAATACATTTAGTTTTTAAAACTTTAGTATTTAGTTTTTGAATTTGTATTCTCCTGACTCCTATCTCCTAACTCCCCCAAAAGAACTAATCTAAAATCTCTACATCCTTAGGATACTTAGATTTATCGAATGTAAACAGATTATCTGCAACAGGAGTAGTTGTGTTTAAATTATTAAGGCTAAATTCTACCTTGTTATTGCTCTGATCCAGGATAAGCGCTTTAGTAATCATGTTCTTTGCTTTGTCAATAAATATATTCACTTTCTTAAAGCTCTTTCTTTTATCCAATGGAGTAAGTTCTATTTCGTAAAAGTTACCAGCACTACTTACCAGCTTGTAATTGAAGTCCTTATCGTAAAAATTGGACAAAAGATTCTGAGGACTTAGTGTTTGATTGTTCTCATCAGCAGGAGAAACAGTAATAGTTTTTGCACCATCAAAGTTCCAGATTGTTTTGCTATCACAAATAATCTCTGTCTTGCCTTGTTTTAATAAATACTTCTGACCTTTAATACAAATATTACCTGTTTTTACTCCGTTAGGTTTGCCTTTTGAAGTAAACGACTTTATGGAGAAGTCAGCTTTAACGCCTTTAAAGGTTTTTACTTTAGCACTTACAGCATCCAGCACTTTCTTGGCAGCAGGATCTTTCTGCGCAAAAAGGGTGCTTCCCAAAACCATCATTGCTAGTACGAGTATTTGTTTTTTGAACATATATTTCATTTAAAAAGTGTGCAAATATAGGAGCATTCAATTAAGAAGGGTAGACAGAGGTCTTAAATTGAGGTTTAATTATTGTTAAGTTAATAGTTGAGCTGTTATTTAAATACTATGTATTGCCCAACATGGGTATATTTGTGTAAACTTATTTTATGGGTTTAGTGTATTCATCTATCACGCTTTCCAATCCTGTTAATACAGAATTATTACCTCTACAAACTAAATGTTTAGTGGATACAGGTTCAACTTACCTCGTATTGCCACAGCATGTAGTTACTCAGTTACAACTTGCTACGCTCGAAACAAGTGAAGCAACTGTAGCAGATGGATCTTCCAGAACAGTGCCATATGTAGGCCCGGTAAAGATAAACTTTGAAAACAGAAGTTGTTTTGTAGGCGCCATTGTAATGGGCGATGAAGTATTGTTGGGAGCTGTGCCTATGGAAGATATGGATTTAGTAGTACTCCCTAAATTGCTTAAGCTAAGTGTAAACCCCGAAAGCCCCAATATCCCAAGAGGTTTAGTGAAGTAGGAAATAATTTGATTATTCTTAATAAAAAAGAGTAAAGCTTAAATATTAAAGCTTTACTCTTTTTTATGTAATATTGAAATTTAAATACTAATTTACTTTTTTAACAAATAACTCAATATAAATTGTAATACACCTACTCCTACAATCCAGATTATTGTTTCTAATTTAGCTTTGTTTATGCGATCTATTAAATCTACCTTATCATCTTTTGATAACAATATATCTTTTTTGTAATTGATTTTTGCTTCGACTATTTCTTCTATCTGGTTCACCAAAGTCTTAGCATCTTCTTCATTTTTGAAGTGCTTGTTGAGGATTTCATATATTCTAAGACTTTGAACAGCTGTCATCTTATTTTATTTCCAACAAAGTTAGTGGTTAGTGAATTAGTTTATGTTTTTATTATTACTAACAGCCGTTAGTTCTGTTTGCTATATTCTATTATATTTGCCACTTAACAATAAAAAAGAATCATCGTTATGGCAAAAACAGTATACATCGTATCTGCAGTTCGTACTCCATTGGGAAGCTTTGGAGGATCACTAAAAGACTTTACCGCACCACAATTAGGAGCATTTGCTATTAAAGGCGCATTAGATAAAATTGGCCTTGATGGTGCTTTGGTAGATGCTGTTTATATGGGTTCTGTTATACAGGCTAATCTTGGACAGGCACCTGCTCGTCAGGCGGCAAAGTTTGCCGGACTTCCCGATAAAGTAAATTGTACTACCGTAAATAAAGTTTGTGCCAGTGGAATGAAAGCTATTGCGCAGGCTACGCAGGATATTCTGCTGGGTGATGCCGATGTGGTAATAGCGGGTGGTATGGAAAGCATGAGCAATGTGCCTTTTTATGTTCCTGCAATGCGTTGGGGAAATAAATATGGCGATACTGCCATGGTGGATGGATTAGCTAAAGATGGTCTTACCGATGTATACCATAAATATGCTATGGGAAATGCTGCCGAGCTTTGTGCTAAAGAATGTAATATTACCAGAGCCGATCAGGATGCTTTTGCGGTGGAAAGTTATAAGAGAAGTCAGGCTGCCATTACTGCTGGTAAATTTGTAGAGGAGATAGTGCCG
>CAIVPM010000024.1 GCA_903907815.1 uncultured Chitinophagaceae bacterium
ACTAAAAAATACAGGTGTTGAATGTTGAATTTTAAATGTTGAATGAAATTCATAAAAATACAAAAAACTAAAGACTAAAAACGGAAAAACTAAAGGGGCGGGGAAGCTGAATTATACTGTTGGTGAAGATGCAACAGAGGCGCAATGAATTAATAATTATGAATTAAAAATTAAGAATGAAATACAAGGGACACAAAAACTAAACAATAAAAAACTAAAGGATACCAATACAGTTGGTGGAATTAATAATGGTATTATTACGTGCAATACTACTAACTTTGAAAATTATTAATGGGAAGTTGTAAGCTTTCTGGATAAATATGCCTCATGATCGCAATTAGTAATATAGATTTATATAATTTATTACGTCAGAAGATGGGTGATATGGAAGCAAAAGCCGTAACAGAATACATAGATATTCAGGTGGAAAGTAAATTTATGGATGCTAGAGCTACACTTTCTACAAAAGAAGATATAGCTATTGTTAGAAAAGAAATAGCGGAGTCTAAAACAGATATGATAAAGTGGGTTTTTACCTTTTTTGCTGCGCTTTCTCTGATGATTATGGGATTGTACCTTAAGAAATAAATCATATTATCGGGTTTGAATATAAAAAAGGATTAAGCTACTAAAACTTAATCCTTTATTACTTTATAGACTTTATACCAATTATATTTTAATTACATAAAGTGAAAAGAGATTAGTTAAATAACAAAAACTAAAATCTAAAAACGGAAAAACTAAACACTAAAATAGAAAAACTAAAGACTAAAAAAGGAAAAACTAAAGGGAGCTTTCTGCTTTGAAGCTTTTAAACCTTTTGAACTCTTCTTTGCCTACTATTAAATATTTATTAAAAGCATAATATACACTTAACATACTGGTAATAATGGGGGTATATTTTTGCAGGTGTAGGGTTAGTAAACTTTTAGGGGTGTTTACTTTCTTAGCTGGGGGGGCGTTACTTTATTTTGTTGAAAATTTTTATTATTCAATAAACATTGTTTATTTGTAGCGGAATTCTTAACCTTATTTTAATTGGTAAAGCTGCAATTATTTTTTAATTGTAACTGTTAGCAATTATAAAAACCACCATAGAGATTGATTTAATTTGTTTAAAATAGGGCATAGGCCCAGTAACTAAAAGTATAACAATATAAGAAGTATATATTATGAATAAAATGTACCATACCACAGCAAACAACAAGAAAACGTTTAGTGAGTTTAAGGGTTTAACGTTTGACGCATTAAACGGCTTGCTACGAAAGCTACCTGTTTTATTGTTATTACTGGGCTCTCTTTTAATGGGAGGAAAGAGTTGGGGACAGACAGCACAAACTTTACCATATTCATTTACAAGTGGGAAAGCAGGTTTGACAAGTGCAAATGGTTGGGCTACAAGCCAAGCTTTTGCAGCAGATTATGCAGATGCTGCAGTACCTCTTGCATTTAAAACACAAGGTGAGTATGCATATTTATACATAGCATCTCAAGGAGGTACATTAACTTATAATTTAAAGGGAAATGGTACGAGTGGTTCTTATGAATTTGATGTATTTGAATCTACAAATGGATCTAGTTGGGGTACAGCTACCAAAGCAGTTACTTCAGTAGTTACAACAACTGGTGGCAGTCAGTTCTCTGTAAATTTAAATTCAACAACAAGGTATATTAAATTTCAATTTACAACACAAGCGTCTGGAAATATTGGTTTAGGTTCGATAGGTATAACTTCTATAGTAAATTTTAATGCAAACGGTGGATCAATAGGATCTACAACAACTCAAACTGCATCTGTAGCAACAAATTTAACATCTGCATCTAGTTTAAGTTTAAGCCGTTCTGGATATACTTTCAATGGATGGAATACTGTTGCTGGCGGAGGAGGAACTGCATATGCAGATGCTGCTTCGTATCCATTTAATACTACATCAGGTGCTACATTGTATGCACAATGGGTTTCTGCTAGTTATACTCTTTCCTATGATGGAAATGGAAGTGATGGGGGAACCGCTGTTTCAAGTAGTTCGAATGCAGGAGGGGCGTCTGTAACCTTGCCAAGTTGTACCTGGACAAAAACCGGTTACACGTTTTCTAAGTGGAATACTTTAGCCAATGGTATAGGAACAGATTATAATGCGGGAGGTGCGTATACAATGCCTTCATCTGCAACTACATTATATGCGAAATGGACAATCAACAGTTATGCGGTTACATTTAATAGTAATGGAGGTTCTAGCGTAACCACTCAAAATATAAATTATAATAGTACTGCTAGTCTGCCAACAGCTCCTACTCTTACTGGTTATACCTTTGCGGGCTGGTATAGTGATGCTGGTTTAACCAGTTCGTATAGTTTTGCAACAGCTGTTACAGGAGCAATTACGTTGTATGCAAAATGGAATAGTACAGTTACGTTTAATGCCAATAGCGGAACGATAGGAGCAACAACGACCCAAACTGCGTCATCTGCAACAGCATTAACGACTGCGTCAACATTAAGTTTGACAAGGACAAATTATACGTTTAAGAGCTGGAATACGGCATCGGACGGTACAGGTACGGCTTATTCTGATGGTGCATCTTATCCATTTACGGCAGGCGCAGTAACCTTATATGCTATATGGAATAGTACAGTTACGTTTAATGCCAATAGCGGAACGATAGGAGCAACAACGACCCAAACT
>CAIVPM010000025.1 GCA_903907815.1 uncultured Chitinophagaceae bacterium
CCCCATCTGTTACTTATGCTACTGTTTATCCATTAACCATGTTGCTGAGAATTTTAGGCGCTCAGATACTAATACTACTATTCTCCTAACTATTGCTTTTTGTTCTTTTTATAGTTTTTATTAAAGCCTCCAGTAAAATGGAGGCTTTAAAATTAATACTAACTTACAAATTGTAATTGTGTAGCTGTAATTCATTTTTAATTATCCATATTCAATTATCAATTAATTTTTACCCTTATATTTACTTTCTCAACGATTACAATGCCACTCAATAGAAATTTTATTTATTGGATAGATAAGCGTCGATGGAAGTTCTGCTTTCTATTGACTATGCTGGAAATGTCCTGAAGAAAAATATAGCCTTCACTTATTAATGATAATTTTCATTAATAAATTATCCATTTTAAATTATCAATTATTATTTATGTCACATTATTATAGTCTGGGAAACATCCCACATAAACGTCATATACAGTTTCGTAAACCTGATGGTAGTTTATATTCAGAACAACTGTTCTCTACCGAGGGCTTTAGCAACGATTATGCTATTCTATACCATTGCAACCCTCCTACTTGTATTATCAAAACGGATGAACCATTTTCTGTTCAGCCAAAAATTGTAGAAGAAAAAATGCTTAAGCCTCGTAGCTTCGAGGGATTTAATATTAAACCCGAAGACGATTTTCTGGATAGCCGAAAACCCGTATTGGTAAACAACGATTGTCATATTGTTCTGGCTTCTCCACGCAAAAGCATGGAAAATTATTTTTATAAGAATGCCGATGCGGATGAAATGATCTTTATTCATGAAGGTACTGGCAAACTTTTAACGCAATATGGCGAAATTGAATTCAGTTATGGCGATTATCTGATTATTCCTCGAGGTTCTATCTATCAGATTAAGTTTGATACAGCAGAAAACAGGTTATTTATTGTAGAAAGTTTCAGTCCTATTCGTTATCCACGCAATTATCTTACTAAGGCCGGACAATTAATGGAGCATTCTCCTTTCTGTGAGCGCGATATCAGAACACCGAAGAATCTGACAACAATAGATGAAAAAGGTGATTTCCTTATTATGAATAAAAAGAAAGGAATGATGTATCCTATTCATTACGCTTACCATCCTTTTGATGTAGTAGGTTGGGATGGTTGCTGTTATCCTTATGCATTTAGTATTCATAATTTTGAACCTATCACTGGCAGAGTGCATTTACCACCTCCTATTCATCAGAATTTCGAAGCCAACAATTTTGTTATCTGCAGTTTCGTTCCTCGTATGTACGATTATCATCCTCAATCAATACCTGCACCATATAATCACAGTAATATTGATAGCGATGAAGTACTATATTATGTAGCTGGTGATTTTATGAGCCGTAAGAGTGTTACCCGGGGTATGATTTCATTACACCCTGCCGGTATTCCGCACGGACCTCATCCTGGTACAGTTGAAAAAAGTATTGGAAAGGCAAGAACAGAAGAGTTAGCCGTTATGGTAGATACCTTCCATCCTCTTTCACTTACCCAATATGCAATTGATACAGAAAACCCTGATTATCAATATAGTTGGATGGAATAATGTTATTTTAAATTAAAAAATAAAGGGTTCTTATCTTAAATAGGTTAGAACCCTTTTTATATTATTTATGGTCATTTTATTTTAATTAATGAAAATTCAATATACCTCCGATTTACATTTGGAAATTGCCAGAAACAAACAAAAATTACGTAATAATCCATTGGTTCCATTTGGAGACATCCTTATTCTGGCTGGTGATATTGTATGGCTTTCAGCAATTAATCAGCAAAAAGATTTCTTTGATTATTGCAGCGATAACTTTGAAACAGTTTATTGGCTACCAGGAAATCATGAATACTATCATGAAGATATAATTTCACTTCCCTCCTGTCTATTCGAAAAAATCCGCAGCAATGTGTTTCTGGTTAATAACATAACCCTACAAAATGCAGGTATCCATTTTATTTTCACAACATTATGGACCTCTATTGACCCAAAACTGTCAGAAAAGGTATTAAGCAGGATAGCCGATTTTAAGTTTATAAAAGAAGGTAATGGAAATTTATCTATTGAACTATACAATCAGTTACTTATTAACTGTAAAAGCTTTTTACAGGAAGCAATTCATAAGCCATTTGATGGGAATAGTCTTATTGTTAGCCATCATGTGCCTACATTTACGAATTATCCAGATAAATACCTGAAAACTGGATTACAGGATGCATTTGCAATAGAAATGAGTGATTTTATTAATGAAATATCTGGCAAAAATATTCATTGTCCTTATTGGATTTATGGTCATCACCATTATAATGTGCCCAATTTTATGATTGATAATACTACTTTAACGACCAATCAATTTGTAAAAGGGTTTAAAAGAGATAAACTGATTGATCTATAATTCTGGCATCAAATAGTATTAAAAAGAAGGGTTCAAGCTGCCTAAACAACTTAAACCCATTCTTAAATATTGTATATTTTATACTAATACCTCCTTGCCTATTGCCTCATTGTCTGGTATATTAATTCAAACTTCTGAAATCAACCGGAACCAGTTTACTCACTCCAGGTTCTTGCATTGTTACCCCATAAATAACATCTACTGTACTCATAGTTTGTTTGTTGTGGGTAACAATAATGAACTGAGAATTCTCGCTGAACTTCTTAATCATATTGGTAAACTTACCTACGTTAGCATCATCCAATGGAGCATCTACCTCATCCAGAATACAGAACGGAGCAGGTTTAATTAGATAAATGGCGAACAGTAAAGCAGTTGCAGTAAGTGTCTTCTCTCCCCCACTTAACTGAGAAATGCTGGAAGGACGTTTACCCTTAGGTTTTGCAACTATATCTATACCTGTATCAGCAAGGTTCTCAGGATTTACTAATACCATATCAGCAGTATCTTCTTCTGTAAACAGTGCTTTAAACACTTTCTGGAAGTTCTCTCTTACTTTATTAAAAGTATCAAGGAACTGCTGATTAGCTTTTGCTTCTACTTCCTGTATTGTTTGTAATAAACTATCTTTTGCTTCTACAAGGTCATTCTTTTGTTCCAGAATAAACTCATAACGTTTCTTCATTTCCTGATAAGCTTCAATGGCAGTAGGGTTTACTTCTCCCAGATTCTCCATTCTTTTCTTCATCTTATCGCTGATAGTCTGTAACTCATCAACGGTCATTTCCGAAGTACGTTCATCTTTCAATACTTCTTCAATATCTACCTTAAACTCTATCTGCAATCTTTCTTTAATACTGGCCAATTGCAATTTAAGATCATTCAGTTTATCCTTAATCTCGGTTAATAAGTGCTCACAAATTTCTTTGGTCTTTTGTTTGCCTCTCAATACCGATTCTTTTTCCTGTAAGGCATTACGGTAAACATGATACGCTGTATCTAACTGATTTACAGCTAGTTCTTCGGTTTCTTTGGTATGCAACAAATCTACAACAGTCTTACCCAATTGCTCCAAAGCTGCTTGTTTTTGTACCAAATTGCTGGCAACTTCAGAAAGTTGTGCTGTATTAAATTCAATCTGTTTGTGTAATTCCACTAACTGATTGCTCTTAAAGTTTAATTCTTGTTTTAAACCGCTAATCTTACTCTGCTGACGGGTAAGTGTTAGGTTTTGTTCATTAAAACTTGCATAAAACTGATTGTATTCCAGTTCAGCTTGTTTATAATCTTCTTCTACACTCTTTAAGTTGTTTGCAACTGCTAAAAATTGTTCATTTAGTGCTTTCAACTCTTCTCTAGAACCTGCAGTAGCTTCCTGATCTGCGTTTAAACGAGCTTCAATCTCCTGTAGTCTGTTTAAACCACTTTGTTGTGCTTGTTGTAAATGCTCAATTTTATTCTTGCAAGCAAACAATTGATTGGTCAATTGAGAAATTTCGTTCTCTGTTTGCTTAATTACATTCTCTTTTAATTGCTGATTAAAGCCTACAACCTCTTCGTGTTTCATTTGAATTTCCGCTTTTATCGATTTTACAATCGCATCCAGCAGGATAACTTCATCGTTCAGCTTTTCTAAATTCTTGGTTCTCCCAATTTTATTTCCTTCAAATAAACCAACACTTCCACCGGTAAGGGTATATTTCCCTTTTACATACTTACCGCTTTTATCCAGGATCACTGCATTGGAGGAAGACTGATGAATCACCTCGTCGTTCTCGGCAATAAATACATTATTTAATAAATATGCCGCAATATGCTTGTATTTATCGTCCACTTCTATTACATCAAGCGCCTTTATAGTGTTTGCAGGCTGTGGAATATCAGTAGAAACTTCGGTCAGTTTATCCAGTAAAAAGAAGTTTGCCTTACCTTTTTTGTTATCATCCAACAACTTTACAGCTTGTAAACCTTCCGTTAAGTTGTTTACAACATAATAGTTAAGGTATTGATCCAACACATTTTCTATCGCTGCTCTGTATTCTTTCTGTACATATATAATATCGGACAAAATTGGAGCAGAATGATTCCAGTTTGGATTTTTGTGTAAGAACTTAACACTGTCAGGATACCCTTCCATAGAATCGATTAGGCTTTTCAATAAAGCATATTCATTCTTTTTTGCATCCAGTTTACGTCCTTCTTCACCCATTTTATTGCGTAAAGCTTCCAGTTCGGATTGAGAACTTAGTATCTGATCTTTTGTTTTTTGATGATGTTCCTGCAGATTTACCAATTCTGCTTTCTTCGCATTCAAGCCTTCTTCTTTCTCGGTAAGTTCTTTCTCTAATCCAGCAAGCTGAGCAATTCTATTATCTCTTTCTTCTGTTAACTGAGTTTGTGTTCTAATTAAATTCTGTATGGAAGTATCCGATACAGCTACATTCTTTTCAGAATCAAATTGTTTGCGTTGAATCTGAAAATAATCGGTACGTAAAGTATCTACCGCCTTTCTCTTTTCATCGGCAACTATCTTTTTAGAATCCGCATTTACCTTTACC